>JBOEGA010000112.1:0-9885 GCA_050633205.1 Methyloligellaceae bacterium
GAAAACTGGTTGACGATTACCTCCCTTCCAAACTGTCTCACCAGGACTATCCTAATCTTGTCGCCAAAGGGACGAATGTATCAACATTGTCGACTTCAGCACTTCTGGTCGTTTACAGAAGATCGAAGGAAAGCTGGCGGTACAGGAAAGTTGCACGTTTTGTTGACAGCTTTTTTCAGAATATCCATAAATTCCGCGAAGCACCAAGGCACCGAAAGTGGAAAGATATGAATCTCGCTGCAAAGCTTCCCGGCTGGTCCCGCTTTCCCTACGCAGCAGAATGGGTCGCGAAACAGCAGGCAGAGGCTAAAGCACGTGTTGCCGTTACCAGCAGCACAACATCTATACCTACACGAAAAAAGAATGGTGACTTTAACTCTTTTCTTCAAAGCTCAGGAGCCTCTAAAAAGCCATTACAAAAGATGACACCTGAAGAACAGGAAGTGCTGTTTCAGAAGTATCTTGACTGGCAGAAAAGCTCTAAACAATAATCCTGCTTTCAATAGCATCAGGGCGTGTGATCCAGTCCTGATGCCAGCCTGGTCCTAGAGCAAAAACAGTATCAGAGGTGGTATGATCATTATTACGAGATTTAAACCGTATACGTTTATCCAATAAGTCAGGTTTACGTGTAACCTCATATCCCAACTAACATCTTCTTCTTTTTTACTATCAACTTTTGCCATTAGATAATCGATATCATCGTAATTATACGGGCATCCCTGCATGACAGAATGAAATCTCTCAGTATAGTATTGCAGAGTATCCTTACTTATCATTGGTTCTATCTGAAGCCGCTGATAGAGGTCGTTGATTTCCATAGCACATTTATGCATCTGCAAGGCTCTGACCTGATAGTTATTCTGACTTTCAAGCAACCCCACAATAATGATAAAAATTGAGGAAATGATAGAAGCAAACGTGATTGCGCTCTTTGTGGACAGGTGCAGGATCGGGCTATAGGTTAATGCATATAGCGATATTGCAACTACAAACAAAGATATAATGGATAGTGTAAAAATGCTGACTTTATGTTTTTGCTCAAGGCGGTTGTGCGCATTGAAGCGTGACTTCATGGATCCTTTCATACGCTCCAATAAGTCACGGTGCTGCTTTGACCCCATATATAACTGCAGCTCCGCATCAAAATCAGGGCGATGAAGTCCTGATTGATTGGGCGTATAAAAATTCGGATCAGTCATTGGTACAGGATCAACATTACCGTTGCTCTGAACCGCTTGACTATTCCCTGGTGGCCTCGTCCACATGCTCCTGACCTTTTTTTGTTATTTTGCGATAATTCCCTTTTATCTAATATGATTCTTGATCAGATTAAGTATTATATTTTTTGTTTTACACTTATATTTACCAATACTTAATATTTCAGGAGAAAAAGAGTGCTGTTGATAGTATAAATCAACCCTCTCAATATTAATATTAAAGCCATCTGGAAAGAAGACTTCGGTTATGATCATTATAACCAGAACGCTTATAAAGCCGGATAGCAGGGTTCCCTTTTTCCACTTCCAGATAAATTCGCTTTAATCCCTGCTGCCGGGCTTCTTCATGGACAAACTCCAGGACCTTCCCTCCCAAACCCTTATTACGAAAATCGGGGCATATATACAGTTCATCAATAAAGCCATCCATACCACCGGTCTCAAGACTAAAGCTTATTGTCAGGACTACATAACCGCAAAGAACCTTGTCCTGTTCTATCAACCAGGCACTGGCGGGAACCCCTCCCTGAACAAGCATATCAACAGCTCCTGACTGGCGATCTTCATGCCAGGAGTGACCATCTTCTGAATAATAGTCCTGCATCATTTTCAGCCATGCCGATACGTCAGATTTTTCTGGAATTCGCAGTGAGATTTTCATTATCGACATATTTCCCCAAATTACAAAAGACAATCCTCCGCAGGAACATATTCATGGCCCAGCGCATCAGCAACTGCTTTATATGTTACCTTTCCCGAACAAATATTGAGGCCATTTCTCAGGTGAATGTCATTTTTCAAAGCTTCTTTCCAGCCTTTATCAGCTATAGCCAGAGCATATGGCAATGTCGCATTATTCAAGGCATAGGTGGAGGTATGCGCAACTGCGCCAGGCATATTGGCAACGCAATAGTGAACAATATCATGAACCTTATAGGTTGGATCCTGATGTGTGGTTGCTCTTGAAGTTTCAAAGCACCCACCCTGATCAATAGCAACATCAACAACTGCGCTGCCGGGCTTCATACTACGGATCATGTCCTCAGTAACCAGCTTTGGTGCGGCAGCCCCTGGTACAAGGACAGCGCCTATAGCCAGATCAGCTTCAGCAATCAGTTGTTCCAGCAAAGACCTTGTCGAAAAAATCACCTTTGCCCTGCACCCGAATATGCCTGACAAAGTTTCCAGTGTGGCGGGTTGCCTGTCGAGTATTGTGACATCAGCCTGAAGGCCTACTGCCATCTGCGCTGCATTGAGGCCAACGGTTCCACCGCCTACAATAACAACTTTTCCGGGCATGACACCGGGAACTCCACCAAGTAATACGCCCCGACCACCATGCTCTTTTTCTAGGGCAGATGCTCCTGCCTGAATGGACATGCGTCCGGCAACCTGGCTCATGGGTTTTAACAGAGGCAAGCCACTACGATTATCGGTTACTGTTTCATAGGCAATGCAGACAGCACCGGAAGCTGTGAGGTCTTTTGCCTGCTCCGGATCAGGAGCAAGGTGAAGATATGTAAAGAGAACCTGTCCATCCCGTATTAAGGTGCGTTCCTGGGCCTGTGGCTCTTTTACCTTGATGATCATTTCGGCGCTCTGATACAGTTCAGCAGCACTTGTTGCGATTTTTGCTCCGGCTGCCTCATAAACAGCATCATCAGCATTAATCCCCTGCCCTGCCTGTGTTTCAATATAAACTTCATGGCCATGATGAACAAATTCTGAAACACTTTCAGGTGTTAGCCCTACTCTGTATTCATGTATTTTGACTTCTTTGGGTACACCAATTCGCATTATTATACCTCCCTGGATCAGTTAAACGCAGGCACAATATTTTTCAGCAGCTCTTTTAAAAAATTAAAGCCACATATACACAACGAGAGTGTGCAGTTTGCAGAAAGTCTGAAACGTGTCAGTTACACAATAACAAATACTCTATAATAGCATATATAATTATACCCTCATGCTTATGACAACATAGATCTTTTGTTTCATATGCTTTCTATCTGGTTACAATGTTCAATATAAATTGAAGATATGCTTATGATAAGCTTATTTTCATGACACGTTTATTTGCTATTTTCATAGTTATATTGATGTCATTCCCTGCTATGGCGATGACGTCAGATGAACGCACGACACTACGTGCACAGTTACTTAACAATCTGAAATCAGCGAAGACTGAAGCAGAAGGCCGGGCGGCAGAAAATGCGATAAGATACTTCTGGCTCAAGGGGCCAGATATTGATGCAACTGCTAAACTGCTCACAGCAATTCAGGCACGACGGCATTATGATTTTTCAAAAGCAATGTTAATTCTGAATAAACTCATAGCCGATACCCCGGACTATGCTGAAGCATATAACCAACGGGCATTCCTGTATTTTCTCCTGAGGAAATATGATAAATCTCTGGAAGACATAGAGATAACGCTGGCTAAAGAACCAATGCATTTTGGGGCAATAACCGGACGTGCGATTATTTTCTTACATCAGGGACGATCCCAACTGGCTCGAAAATCACTTATTCAGGCAATCGGTATTCATCCCTGGCTAAGGGAGCGAGTATTTCTGACAAGAATACCTGCTAGTTAAATCAGCCTACGATGAGCTGTTTAATTTTCAGGTTTTCGTATTCAAGTTCTTTCAAACGATGATGAACGACATCACGAATGGAGACCATGCCACATGCGATACCATGATCAATAACAGGCATATGCCTGAAACGCCCTTCGGTCATTTTGGTCATAATCACCTGCAGGTGGTCTCCGGGAGAGCAGGTTACCGGATCAGGAGTCATGATGTTCCTGACTGGCTCATCAAGGATAGTTTCTCCCTTTTCGCTGATGCCATAAACAACATCCCGCTCGGATACGATGCCCTGTAAATTCTGATCATCATCAAGGATCAGCAACACACCAATCTTTCTTTGATGAAGCTCTCCAACCACTTCCCTGATTGTCATATCGGGAGTAATCGTATAGATATCGTCGCCTTTATCTGCCAAAATGGCACCAACGGTATTCCCAGCCCCTTCGGCGGCCAGACCTGTACCAGTGGACTGAGAGAACGAGCGTGAACTCTCTTTTTTCTCATCCTTTTTCAATGGACCTCTATAGGACTCTGGCGGCATAAAGCGACCTCCTTATTGTAAAAAAGCCTATCTGTAAGGCGAGTGAACTTTGCGAATCACAAAAGACCTACCTTCGTCTATAGTATAGCCTAACAAAAAAGTGATATTAGGCAACCACTACGAAAGATATGAACGCCCTGAAACCGGGGTAGTCAGAGATCTGATGTTCCGATAACAATCCTTTATAAAATATTGTTATCTTTTTTATTAATATAGCAATTATAAAAATATAACCTCAATATCTGATAGCAACCACCCTGTCGCATTCCCCTCATTCTCCACAGGTCACATTTTTGTACTAATCGCAATATAACTCATGATCACAATTCCGGCTTGAGGTACCTGCATCATAAAGTCGTCCCTATTTACTGCAAGATAACCTGCTAGCTCAAATGGTTGATAGATATTGGTGATAAAAAGAATGAAAAATTACGTAAACAATGCTCTGGGCCTTATTGGCTGCATTGCTCTGCTGGGGCTATCAAGTCAGGTTATTGCTGATAATGAAAAAAAATCCTCTACCAATCCTGTCGGTGGTGGTAGCGGGTGGAATGCTGAAGTAAAAAAAGCTGAACCTACGGCCAAAACCGCTGATGGCTTTGCACTAACTGAAGATGCTCAAAAGGTTGTTCAGTCAGTTAGCGACTACTTTAATGCCCTGACAGATTTGAAGGGTGAATTTGCCCAGACAAACCCCGACAATAAAAGAGCTGAAGGCAGGTTTTACCTTAAACGCCCCGGAAAACTGCGTTTTGATTATGCGCCGCCAAGTGCAATGAGAATCGTAGCTGATGGAAAATGGCTGTCAGTTGAGGATCATGATCTTAAAAGTTCCGAGCAGTATCCCCTGGAAAGCACTCCTTTTCGCCTGCTGATGAAAGAAAAAGTCGACCTGCTTAAGGATGCCAGACTTGTTGATGTTACTGTCGGAGAAAGTATTGTCGTTATGACTGTTACGGACAAGGAAGATGATGGTACAGGCCAGTTAAAGCTTTTCTTTGCCTATCCGGAGATTGCTCTTCAACAATGGATCATTACAGATCCTCAGGGACTTGAGACAAAAATTGAGCTTACCAATCATGTGCTGAACGAAAAACAGCATGAAAAGTTTTTTGAAACTGCAAAATTTGGCCTCTCAATTGTAGAAGACTGATACAGGTTATATTTTTATAACAGGGGAGCGCAGGTGCTCCCCTTTTTATTTGTACTGACTGCAGGCACAGATATTTCACCTGACCTCCATCCCTTTTACTTCAGATAGCTGGCAAGGATGTCAAAACAGGCGTTCCACCCCATTGAGTGATTACTTCTGGAAGCTTCTGACGGTAACTTCTCATGTCTTAGAACGAGTTCAGTCTGCCTGCCCTTTTCTATGAAATTTACGGTCACAATTGTTTCTCCGTGCTCACCCGAACAATCGGAGCAGCCTTTATCTTCAAGTAACCAGGTAAAGACCAGTCGATCATGTGGGGTAATTTCCTGATACTCCCCACGGTGATAAAAAAGATCACCGCCCTCTTTTCTCAGACCTATTTTATATTCCCCACCAACCTTCAGATCCAGTTCAACAGATTCAACATGAAGATCACCAGCGCCGAACCAGACCTGCAAAGCTTCAGCTTGTACCCAGGCATTAAACAGGGTTTCCTGAGTTACATTAAAGATTCTGCGCTCTATGAGCATGAAGTCAGGTATTTCTTTTGTAATACTCATTTCTTATCACTTCCCTTACCAGCAGCACCTGCATCAAGATATTGTTCTAATGAATCCAGAGCTCCGCTCCAGAACTGTTTGTAGTAGTCCATCCACTGAGATGCATTTCTGAGTGTATCTGATTGCAGGCTGCATTTACGAATACGGCCTTCCCTGCGCTGTATAATCAGGTCAGCATTTGCAAGAATGCGGATGTGTTTGGAAACGGCAGCCATTGACATATCAAACGGTTCTGCCAGTTCAGTAACGGTCTGCTCCCCCCTGGATAGCTGAAACATAATTGCGCGCCGCGTAGGGTCAGCCAGCGCTGCAAATGTTTTATCCAGATTTTCGCTTTCATATTTAACCATATGGTTGAATATATATCTTCAGACGCAATTGTCAACCATTTAGTTAAATATAGAATATAAGACAGCTTATGGAATAAAGCTGTGTGTACTGACGTATCCTATATCAGGACCATATATTATCTGCATCAGGAGCCGCCATGTCGACCGCATCTAACCAATCTTCATATAATCTGTTATCCAAACTTCTGCACTGGATTGTTGTGCTGTTACTCACCAGCCAGTTTATTCTTATCTGGATTTCTCAATTTGGTTATCGACTGAAGGATAAAGTCCTCGGCATGAACATGATTGATAACCATAAGGCGTTGGGGCTGGCTGTACTGGCAGTTGCGGTTATTCGTCTGCTATGGCGGTGGATCGGGGGGTTACCTGACTGGGCACAGGGGCTGGCTGCATGGGAGAAAAAGACAGCTCATACGCTGGAAGTATGGCTGTACCGGTTTCTGTTTTTTATTCCAGCAACAGGTATCCTATATTCGCTGACAAGTGGTTATCCCATTCACTTTTTTAACCTGTTTTCGATCCCAAAAATCATGTCATATAACCTGATACTAGCGAATGCCACCTGGTTTATTCATATGTTTTCTGCATATGCTCTTGTTGCCGTGGTTGCTCTGCATATTGGATTTGTTGTCCGACGAACTGTATTTGAAAAAGACAGATATATCAGGCGGATGTTGTGGTAATCCATCTGGACCAGGAGGTGTGGCTGCTTCGGGCTTCGCGCAGCTTTCCATCCTTTACTTCATATTGAGTTACATCATCGGGGAACAGGAATACGGATCCTAAAAGTATTTCCTGTTCCGGGATCTGCATCAATTTTTTATAACGAGGTTTATTAAAGACACCTCCGCTGGACCAGTATGTCGTAATCCCCTTTGCTGTTGCAGCTATCAGTAGGTTCTGAATGAATGCAGAAGCGGCAGCAATATGCTCCATATTGCGTTCTGTCGGAGCGAACTCTGGGGCTGTGAAAGCAGGGTCCGGATCTGGCAACCAGGTAACATTCAACACTGCATCCGCGGCAGAAAGCATTCCGGGGATTTTACCAGGGTTATCATCGCTATCAATGTGATTGATAATGTTATTACACATAGCCCCATCCAGCTTATAGACGCGCCAGGGTTCAATTATTTTTTTGTTATCAGCTCTGTGTTGCGGGTGAACGGGGTGGTGGAATGGTGCCCAGCCGGCAATTTCTATTAATTCATCAACCAGTCTGATATCCAGTGTGCCATTATTTGCAGACTTGCCATCGGAGATTACTTTTTTTGTTTTCCTGTCACGGATTGCCTGTGAAACCGCCTGAAAATTATTGCTCATATGAAATTTCCGATAAATGAATCTGATTAAACACGACATGCTCCAGAAGTCTGCTTCTAACGCTTCAGAACATCGGAGACAAGAGCAAGAAGCTGCTCCTTTTCCTGATGTTCCAGTTTAAGCTCAATGGGTAGTGCTTTGCTTTTCTCTTTTAGCTCAGAGAATGGCGACAGGGTACTATCAAGACGCACCAGGTCTTTTTCTGTGGTTACCAATTGTACATTGGATTTCTCTGCTTCTTTTAATAGCTGATCCGCATCATTTGCCGTAAACGGATGATGGTCGGGGAAGTCAAAGGTTTTGAGGGTTTGAGCCCCAAGATCACGCAGGGTTTTATAAAACTTGGCCGGACTGGCAATACCTGAGTAAGCTATTACACTTTTTCCCTGCCATTCATTACCCTGCTCACTGTTCATTTTTGGACTGATTGACCCTTTTATATTCAGGGCCTTATTTCCTGTTGCTTCAAAATTCTTATTGCCACCAATAGTTATAATGATATCTGCGCGCTTGATCTGGGAACCTATATTCTCTCGCAACGGACCTGCCGGAAATATTTTTCCGTTCCCGATACCACGCTCTCCATCAACGACAATGATATTAAGATCTTTTTTCAACCGGGGATTCTGAAAGCCATCATCCATAATGATTACTGTTGGGGACAAGGTTTCTGATGCTGATAAAAAACGTGCGCCTTCAGGTCTGTCTGCACTGACAAGTGTTGGCGCGGTTCGGGCCAGCAAAAGAGGTTCATCACCAACATCAACTGATTTGTCTATTGTCAGATCAACAAGATGAGGACCGCGAATCTGACCTCCATACCCTCTGGTCAGAAAGACCGGGCGCTCTCCCAGCTCCTTCAGAAGTTCGGCAAGATAGATCGCTGCAGGCGTTTTTCCTGCTCCGCCCATAGTAAAATTGCCGATGCAAATAACGGGGATATCCGTATTATAGGGTTCTGTTACCTGCCATCTATATCTGACTGCCAGACCATAGAGGGACGATACAGGGCTTAGTAATAAAGAAGCTACCCCTGCATCTTTATACCACCAGCCGGGTGTTTTATGAGACACGACGCAACCTTGAGCTATCGTCTGATTTTTCAGTCTCAGGTGGCAGATATGGAGTAATCGCCTCAATGGTACGGTCAAGCGCACCAGAGAGATTTGCGACAGCTTCCTGAGCTTTTCTATTCATTAACTGCAATTTCTCCTTGTCCTGCAGAAGTTCCTGAACAACTGCTGACAGAGTCTCTGCAGAAATGATTTCCCGGGCTCCGTTAAGCTTGAAAAGCTCCTTATATGAATCGTTGAAATTATTCCAATTGGGGCCTGTTACAACGCAGGTTCCCAGCTTGATTGCCTCAATGGGATTCTGGCCGCCATGTGTAATAAGCGATCCTCCCATAAAGGCCAAAGGTGACAGAGAAAAGAAAATACCTAATTCACCAATTGTATTGGCAAGATATATATCTGTTTCTTCCTCAATTTTTTCGCCTGCGCTGCGCATGGGAACATTCAATCCCATTTCCTGTAATGAGCTTTTAATTTCTGCACCACGCTCAGGATGTCTGGGAGCAATTACTGTAAGAAGGCCCGGAATATTATCCCTGAGCATTTTATGAGCTCTGGCAATAATTTCTTCTTCGCCTGTATGGGTACTGGCTGCCAGAAAGACCGGGCGGCCATTTAATGCGTTACGCAATTTATCAAGCTCAGACTGATTTACAGGTAACAGAGGAGCATCCATTTTCAAGTTACCTATAACATCAGCTCCCCTGGCTCCGAGACGGTCAAACCGTTTTTTCATCATTGGGTTCTGCGCAAGTATGAGGCTATAGCGACTAAAAAGTGTCCGGGCCATTGTCGGTCTTTTTTTCCAGCGACGGAATGACTTGTTGGACATTATGCCATTCAGAAGAATTAGCGGAATTCTGAGCTCGCTTGCCTGTGTAACCAGGTTTGGCCAGATTTCAGACTCGGTAAAGAATGCAATATCCGGCTTCCAGTGCTGCATAAACCCCCTGACGAATTTAGGGGCATCGACCGGGGCATATTGATGGATAGAACCTTCAGGTATTCTTTGTTCCGCCAACTTAGCTGATGTAACTGTACCTGTGGTCAGAAGTTGCGACAGATCAGGGC
>JBOEGA010000113.1:0-34740 GCA_050633205.1 Methyloligellaceae bacterium
CTAACAAATACGGCCGCGCTAGTTATGATAGTGATGGTGACCTGCTTTTAACATGGCATAATCTTGTTATAGAATTCGAAGGTGCAAGAATGGAAGATGTTGCTCCTGGACTATCGGGAGACATCTCTTTCGGCCCTTACCCTTATAATCCGGATGGCATCTTCCTGACATAATAGAAAATGGGGGTATTTACTGTATAATGTAAATACCCTTCTTCTTATACTGCATCAAGCTGGTCCGCATATAACTTCTCCAGCTTTGCCACAAGACTGTTGCGAATAACCTGTCTGTGCTCAAAATGATGAACCTTTGCAAGGTCGGTCCCCTGAATAAGATCCAGCAGATGCGGCAACCCTGACGGTTCCTCATCACGAAGATCCACATGAATAGGATCGCCCGTAATAACCATACGCGAAGCCCTGCCAATACTGGTAACAGCCATCCGCATTTTACGAACCGTCATATTCTGTGCTTCGTCCAGAATGATAAATGAATCGTTAAAAGTCCGCCCACGGAAATGCCCCAATGGCAGCAGCTCCAGTTTGCGCTGCTCTTTCAACTCCAGAAACCTTGAATAACCAATCAGGTCACGGAAAATATCTTCAAGAAATTCAAACTGGCTGTCATATTCCAGGTCCTGCCTTACTGTCGGAGTTACAACCTCTCCTTCCAGAACAACATGTGGCTTTGTTATTATCACACGCTTCACACGCCCCTCTGAAAGCTGGTTAATAGCAACAGCAATAGCCATATGAGTTTTGCCTGTACCGGTAGGTCCTGCCCCGATTATGAGCTGTTCTTTAGCTGACAGCAGTGTCTGTATAAAAGCAAGCTGATTGAGAGACATAGGGGCCACCGGGCGCGATATGCCATTCAGGCGTAAAACCAGATCACGCTTGAGGGCACTATCTATAACAGATAAAATTATATCACTCTGTGGCTGTTCACCATCCCCTGCTCCGGCGAGCTTCTCTATAATACGCTCTGCAATAAGGACACCAGTTTTATCGCCAGTAACCTGAATACCCTGACCTGTAGGAGCAATATTAAACTGAAATGGTTGCACTGCTGCCTGCAGCTCTTTCATAAGGCCACCATTAGCAGATAACAGCTTTTTACGAAACGGCTCAGGAATGCTCATCTCATGTGTGATTTTCTGAGCTGACGGGGCAAGGTAATATTCCATTAAGCACTCAACCTGATTATAGAAATACACTTAAATTCAGGTGCTTAAAATATCCTTATATCCTTAAATTGAAATGAATATACCAGAAAACCGGGGGTCTGTAATTTGATGAGGCAGCTCCGCTCCTGGACAAATCAAAGCCGGAATTTATAGTTTCCAGCCCTCCATATCTGAAAAAGCCTGACGCAGAGAGCCAGACCAGCTATCCGACATCTGTTTAAAATTCTCATCATCCTGCTCTATACGCAACTTATTTTTAATGTCCAGCATCCCGTTTTCATAGACAATAACATCGAGGGGCAACCCCACAGAAAGATTTGAGCGCAGTGTGGAATCAAATGACAACAACAATAACTTCAGGCCATCATCAAGAGACATATGCGGATTGATTATACGGTCAATAATAGGTTTCCCGTATTTATGTTCGCCAATCTGGAAGAACGGAGTATCCTCGGTAGCCTCAATATAGTTGCCTTCAGAATAAATTTGAAACAGGCCGGGAGAACCATGCCCTATCTGCCCGCCAAAAATAAACGATGCATTAAAACCCTGCCCCTGATCAAGTTCATCAGCATCAGTTTTCTTGATCTCTCGAAGCATATCACCAATAATCCGTGCCGCTCTGTGCAGAGTAGATACGGCCAGGAGAGAGGATCCGTTATCATCATTATTATCGTTATTAAAATTCTCTTCAATCAATGCAACGACAGATTGAGTTACGCTGAGGTTACCTGCCGATAATAAAACAAATACCCTGTCATTTTTCTTTTGCCAGCAATGTACTTTCCTGAAACAGGAAATATTATCAACTCCGGCATTCGTGCGGGTATCTCCCGCAAAGACAATCCCCTGATCCAGCTTCAGTGCGACGCAGTAAGTCATATTTGTGCAGATTCCATATTAATTATTCCTGTGATTGCGTTTGTTGCTGCTGCTGTACTTCTACAGATACATCCAGGCTTTCATCTTCACCACCCTGAAATGCCCCGCGAACAGGAGCAGCATCACTGGCATCCAGCCCACATGACAGGCGAACATAGTTTTCCGTAGGACATAACTGATTTGACACATCAAAACCAACCCACCCGAGATTATGGACATAAACTTCAGCCCAGGCATGATGGGCCTCCGCATCTTCATCATCAGAAACAAGATACCCGGTGATGTAACGTGCCGGAATACCAAGCGTGCGGGCTGCAGCAATAAATATATGCGTATGGTCCTGACATACTCCCTTACCAAGCTCAAAAGCCTCACTTGCATTGGTTTTACTGCTTGTAACCCCTCGTTCATATTCAACTTTATCAAGGATCACATGGTTTAATTCATGCAGGGTGGATAGGGTATCATCTTTAAGTGAATTCCCGGCAAGCTCCCTGATATCGGAAGATGCCTTTGTCATTTGTGTACCTCTGAGAAAGACAGAAGACGGTGCAATATCATTCAGGCCGTTTACAACACCATTGGTATCCTGTGTCTCAACAGTTCCCTCGGCAACAATAACAACTTTATTATGCGGCTCTGAAATTGTTATAGTATGAACCTGATTACCAAAACTGTCGGAAAACATTAAAGCTTTGTCCCGCCCCGGTGCAGTAATCTTCCACGAAATAATATTTTGTCCCACAAAACTTCTCGGTGTCAGCCTTAAAGACTGTATCGTATAAGCCGCTTCTTCCTCATACGAATATTGAGTTTTGTGTTTAACGGAAATAAGCATTTTTCTGCAACCTTAAACTGTGAAATGATAATCACTGGAAATCTGATCACTCAGCTTATTATTCTTGCTTGCGAAATCCAGAAGAAACTCATGCAACCCATTTTGAAATACATTCGTGATATCGCTCTTTTCAAGAGATAACCTGATCTTTTCAGCAAAATTGTAACTATCAGTACTTGATCCATAAAGACCATTTAACTCTTCCAGTGTTTCTGCAATAGACTCATAACAACACCTCAGAGATCTGGGCATCTGCGAATTCAGAATCAGATATTCAGCAATATTCCATGGTCGGTAACTCTGTTTGTATACCCAGCGGTAGCTCCTGTGAGCTGACACAGATCTCAATATTGCAGCCCATTGATAATTATCAAAACTTCCACCAATAATCTCACTTTGAGGAAGCAGCAGATAATATTTCACATCCAGAATCCTGGCTGTATTATTTGCCCTTTCAATAAAAGTTCCAAGCTGACTGAAATAAAAACTGTCATTGCGCAGAATGGTATTAAGAAGAGTTCCCCTGTAAAGGGCTGAGCACTGCTTAATCCAGGTTAAAAGCTTGGGTAGATTATTTGTTCTGTTTTTATTCGGATCGATCTTGATAAATTCCAGCCAGTTTTGATTAAGGCTTTCCCACATCTCGGTCGTTATTGCAGTTCGCTGCGCTCTGGCATTCCGGCGCGCTGAACGGAAACAGTTTCTGACACTGGATGGATTATCGTCATCAAACAACAGGTAATGAACAGCCTTTTCAAGATTTATATCATCATATTTCTGATTAAACCCTTCCTCGCAACCTGTACTGACAAGAGTAGAGCGCCATTCCTCATGATACCCTTCATCCTCTCTGGGCAGCAGAGAAAACCAGTACCCGACCTCAATAATTCGTGCCATGCATTCGGCCCGCTCAATATAGCGAGAGAGCCAGAAAAGGTCATTTGCGGTGCGTCCTAACATATACAATCACTTTTATTTTGCTGATCTATAGTATTTTCTATTACTAGTCTCTCAATATCCATGTGTCTTTTGTACCGCCTCCCTGACTGGAGTTGACCAACAAGGATCCTTCCTTCATGGCAACACGGGTAAGTCCACCGGCAGTCATCTGAATCCGGTCTCCAACCAGAACAAAGGGCCTGAGATCCAGGTGCCTTGGTGCAACGCCAGAATCAACCATGACAGGGGAAGTTGAAAGTGCAAGTGTTGGCTGGGCAATATACCCCTCAGGCTTCTCTTTCAGTTTCATGCGAAAATTCTCGATCTCCTCTTTGGAAGACGTAGGACCAATCAGCATTCCATACCCACCGGAACCATGAACCTCTTTCACAACAAGCTTTTCCAGATTCTCCAGAACATATTTAAGATCATCTGGCTTGCGGCAATTATAAGTTGGAACATTTTTCAGTATTGGAGGAGAACCAATATAAAACTTAATCATTTCAGGAATATAACTGTAGATCGCCTTATCATCAGCAATCCCGCCTCCAGGTGCATTTACAATGGTCACCCGTCCCGAACGATACACATCAAATAACCCTGGAACCCCAAGCATTGAATCCCGCCTGAAGTTCAGTGGATCGATAAAGTCATCATCAATGCGCCTGTAAACAACATCCACACGCCTTAAGCCAAGAGTGGTCTTCTTGTAAAGGGCACCGTCAACAACAACGAGATCCTGCCCCTCCACCAGCTCAATTCCCATCTGATCAGCGAGAAAGCTGTGCTCAAAATATGCGCTGTTATATTGCCCTGGCGTAAGCAGCACAATTGTAGGATCATCATCCAGGTTTGACGGTGCAACACTCTCCAGTGTATCCCGCAGCTTATCAGGATAATTATCAATCGGAGCAACCCTGTTCGTTAAAAACAGGTCAGGAAACATATGCATCATTGTTTCCCTGTTCTCCAGCATATAGGAGACACCCGACGGAGTTCTCGTATTGTCTTCGAGAACAAAAAACTCATCTTCTCCGGTACGAACCAGATCAACACCAACAATATGTGAGTAAACTTTTTTGGGTGGATTAACCCCGATCATTTCTGGCAGAAAAGCTGCATTATTACTTATAAGTTCTTCAGGAATCTTACCCGCCCTGATAATTTCCTGCCGATGATATATGTCATACATAAAGGCATTAAGCGCCTGCACTCGCTGCTCTATTCCTGCAGATAGCCTTCTCCACTCTCTGGCACTTATAATACGGGGAATAATATCAAAAGGAATTAGGCGTTCATCCGCTTCCTGCTGCCCGTATACCGCAAAAGTGATCCCGATTTTGCGAAAAATTGCCTCAACTTCCTGGCTTTTGGACCTGAGCTCTTCCAGATCCTGATCACCAAGCCATTTCTCGTAAGACTGATACGGTTCTCTGATAGAGCCGTCGTCTTTTGTCATCTCGTCAAAATATTTGGTCACGTATTTATCTAATATCTCTCTATATCAAACGATGGGCCTCTCTGGCGACTTGTACTAATCATACTCAATGCAAAATAGTTGCCACTTCTATTGAAGTGATGTTTTATCAGGCAGCACACCAGTTCTGTGAACCAGCCACTCTTATGCCCTGACATCTTTGCACAAATTATAATCAATTCCATATTGGGAACTTGTCTAATAGGCAGTTATACAAGTTTACTCAACAGGAATAACATCAACCGCCACAGATACTGTGTGGTCTCCCCCCCCAATAAGAACACCGCTTACAGGGCTGACATCATCAAAATCCATACCATATGCAAATGTAATATGTTCGTCATAGGGTATCATATTATTTGTCGGATCAAAATCAACCCAGCCAAATTCTTTTCCGCACCAGGCCGAAACCCAGGCATGGGATGCATCAGTCCCGGCAAGCTTCTTCATACCTTCCGGAGGATGTGTTAAAATATAACCACTCACATATCTGGAAGGTATGCCCAATACGCGCAGGCAGGCAGCCTGCAAATGGGCAAAATCCTGACATACCCCCCTTTTCATTTTCATCACTTCACTGATAGGGGTCGATACATCAGTTGCTGTATTATCAAATGTGAATTCGCTGAAAATCCGTTGAGTTAACTCAAGAGCACCTTCAAGAACAGGTCGGCCTGCAGTAAAGGATTTCAGCGCATAATTCTGAATGTCTTCGTCAGGCTGTGTATGTCTTGAAATACAGCTATATTGAAGAATATCGAGGGCACCTGATAACCTGGCCTCCAGAACAGCCTCCTCCCAACCGGTAGTTTGCGCTGAAACATCAATATTATTAACTGCCAGATCAATCTCACTGTGAGAGTAGAACTGCAGGCTCGAATGCTCCTGCTCTATCGTCACCAGAGAAACAGGGTTCCCATTATAATCAATAAAGTCTTTTCGGGATGCAGGAGCAGGGTCTATTATAAGAGAATGTCCTGATATCACCTGATGGCTGACATCTCGTGGAGACAGGTGCAATATATGATGCGACTGCACAACAGGCGCAACATACTTGTAAATGGTCTTATGATCTATTTTGTATTTCATTGCCTGCTTCCATTATCACATACGCTATAGTCAGGCTCAGGATTAATGAGCATTGACACGCACCGGACTGCTGTCAATCAAACTGAAATACCTCCTCGAGATCACTTCTGACAGAACAGGAATTTTACTTATCTGTTCTTCAAGAAGTTTTTTAAGTTCTGGTCTGAAACCGCTTTCATCGGTTGCAACCAGCTCTTTTATTTCGACCAGACGTGCTTTTGTATTTAAATCCAGAATCATCTTCTGCTCATCTGTTCGTACAGCATCAGCAGAGGATTTTGGAAGCGCGTTAATATGCTCCGTTATCTCCTGCAACTGAAAGCACAGCCCTCTCGGGTTATTTTCATCAATAAGCAGCAGATCAAGAACCAGAGAGATATCAGGCGCAAAACGATATCTGGAACGATAGGTAATCAGGCTGTCGGCAAGTTTAAGAATAAAAAACAGACGGCTGGCTTCATTCTGATCTTCTGCCTGTTGAACAAAAAGAGTATGTAACACTTCACAATGGTTAAGTGCCCTTTCCATACGGCGCCCTATTTCCAGAAAACGCCAGCCATAATTACGCGTCATATTTTCCGTTACGATACCACTGAAAGCGGCCAGTGTCCTGATACCTTCATTAAGTAAATCAATGGAGTCATCGTTCCTGATTGGTACAACATCTTCCCACCAGAGCGGGTTTCCCTTAAAGCAGTTCAGAGCCTGCCATGCTTCCAGCGAAAGCCTGTCTCTGATAATTTCAGAAACATGCAGAATCCTCTCAAGTGTTCCTTTAAGGCCAAAGGTACCAACATTGGATGATCGCAATATGCGGATAAGCGTATTAATCTGATCCTGTCCCAGATCCTCGGAAGGCAATTCAATCGGACTTCCTTCTTTGGTAATAAGGATTTCCAGAGTTTTGCGGATAGCATCAACATCAGGGGCAAACCCCCGTTCTTCCTCAGCCTGGACTATAGCACTGCGCATAAGGCGCATAGTCCACTCAGCTCGCTCAACATAACGTCCAAGCCAGAACAGGTTGTCAGCAACCCGACTGGGCAGATGGCTGCTGTTCCGGTCAATATCACGTGTACTCACATGCGGCACCAGTAGGCTTTGATATTTTTTTTCTGAACTGTCAGAAGGAACCCAGATATCCCGGGCCATTCCATCAGACGCACTTAAAGAAGTTGCATTTTCCGGATTAACATTCATGGCAAGCCCACCAGGAAGAAGTTTATAATCTTCACCTCGGCGCACTGCAAATAATCGCATAGCAAATGGCGTGGGCTTGAATTCACCTTTAGACCAGCCAGGTGTCGTGGAAAAAGATGCCTGTTTCTCTGCAACAAGCATATCGCCATTCAGTTTAATGTCCGTAATCATCTGACTTCTGGCTTTATCACTCAGCCTGCTCATGGACTTGCCTGCCTCGGCAATCCCCGGTCGTCCTGTTTTCTCTCTGATAGGATGAATCAGATAATCTTCATCACTGTTGCAAACTGCTTTTCTGTTCTTATCTTCTCCAAGCCAAAGCCTCTCGGTATCTCTTAATAGCAGTTCCTCTCCAAGAATTTCTTTACACAGGCCCGGCATAAATTCACCCAGACCTCTGTTCTCAATAATCCCGGAGCCCATAATGTTTATACATATCTGCGGATGTTTCCTGAAAGCCTGTACAAAGCCGGAAGGCCCCAGAAACCCGTTCGGATTAAGCTCAAGCGGATCTGAGAACTCTCCATCAATACATCTGATAACACCATGTATAGGCATTAACCCACTTAATGTTTTCAGAAAAACATCATCACCAACCACCTGCAGGTCAGAGCCCTCCACAAGCCTGAAACCGAGATAACGGGCCAGATAGGCATGACTGAAATAATTCCCATGCTGAAGCCCAGGAGAGAGCACAACAATTCTTGGATCATTCTCTCCCAGAAACTCGGGAAGATTATCTAGTATATTCTGAAAATACCCCGCCTCCCGACGTATATTACAGTTTTCGAATATATCCCCCAGTACCTTTGTATGTACGACCCTGTTCGCTATGGTAAATCCCAGCCCGGCCGGCGTCTCTGCGTGACAGTCCAGCACTCTCCAGGAGCCGTCCATATTACGGGCAACATCAATTGCTAAAAAATACAGCTCTGGATAATTCTGCTCTTTATTTACGCAGGGTTTAAGAAACGACCTGTCACTTAAAATCATTCGTGGAGGAATAGAGCCGTTTTTCAGATAACGCTGAGAACTGTATAAATCCTTGAGCACTTCATTACTCAATCGGGCCCGCTGCGAAACAGCCTTTTCAAGCCAGGACCAGTCCTCAGGTGAAATGACCAGAGGAATCAGGTCAATACCCCATGCCTGTTTTACATTATCAGGGTCGGCAAATACATTATGTGCAAGACCATTTTCATAAATCAGGCGATTAAGTTTCTCGGAAAGCAATTGCTGCTCTTCCCCGCTATACTCCGAAAAACTCTGGATAAACGTTTGCCAGTGAGGACGAAACTGCCCATCAGGAGCCATCATTTCATCAAACTGCCCATCAGCTATAGAATAGTTCTGCATCAATGATTTTTCTGTATTCTCTGATGGCATCATCACATTAATAGACATAAACTTCCCGCTTCCCCACATAAGGCGTCTTATCAATCTTTTATAATGCTTAAGCATCACACATATTTCATCTCATGAATACTGGATTACAAGGCTCCGGCGTGCAATCACACATTCCAGCGACAAGACGACCTCTAAAAGTTATTTTGCTTCAGCAAGTTGTTGGAAGTTCTTCTTAGTGATGTTATTTGGCCACAGCTCATTTAGCCAGTCTCATATCCAGCGTATAGGGATACTCGGAATTAGTGGGACCCTCCACAGGACTCATATGCCCCGGCGTATGCCCCTGTGCTTCAAACAGGGAAAGCCTTCGTCCCTCTGCCTCAAATGCATTTACAGGGACACTTTCGAAGAACTTGCCACCTGGATGAGAGACATAATATCGACACCCACCCAGAGCTTTCTCTGTCCATTTATCATACAGATCAAAGGTCAGAGGAGCATGAACACCGATTGTCGGGTGCAGGCAGGAAGCTGGTTGCCAGGCTCTGAAACGTACTCCTGCTACATATTGCCCCTGAATATGTGTTTGCTTTAATGGAAGTTGCTGTCCGTTACAGGCAACCATATATCGGTCACCAGTCATCCCTGTAACCTGCACTTGCAAGCGCTCCAGAGAAGAATCCACATATCTGGCAGTCCCGCCAACTGCACCTTCTTCTCCCAGCACATGCCATGGCTCCAGCGCCTGACGAATTTCAATTTCCACCCCGTCATAATTAACCGTACCAAGGTGCGGAAAGCGGAATTCATAATGTGGCGCAAACCATTCCTCACGCAGATCAAAGCCTGCCGCATTCAGATCCCTGATAATACTCTTGAAGTCCTCACGGATAAAATGCGGAAGCATAAACCTGTCGTGCAATTGTGTACCCCAGCGAACCAGCTTTTGCTTATACGGCTGCTTCCAGAACCATGCAACAAGCGCTCTCAGTAATAATTGCTGGGCCAGACTCATCTGCGCATGAGGCGGCATTTCAAATGATCTGAATTCAACAAGCCCCAGCCTGCCGGTCGGTCCGTCAGGAGAATAAAGCTTGTCGATACAGATCTCGGCTCTATGCGTATTACCGGATACATCGATCAATAAATGACGGAATAGACGGTCAACCAGCCATGGAGGTATATACCCTCCCGGTTCAGGGATCTGCTGCATAGCAATTTCAATTTCATAAAGCTGCTCATGTCTGCCTTCATCAATTCTTGGCGCCTGACTTGTCGGACCTATAAATTGCCCGGAAAAGAAATATGACAATGATGGATGGTTCTGCCAGTAGGCAATAATGCTCGAAAGCAGATCTGGCCGCCGGATAAATGGGCTGTCGCTTGGCTTGGCTCCCCCAAGAACGATATGGTTCCCTCCCCCGGTCCCGGTATGCTTCCCGTCAACATTAAATTTCTCTGTCCCCAGCCTAGTTAAATGGGCCTCTTCATATAGAACCGTTGTAATATCAACAGCCTCATCCCAACTGGATGCCGGCTGAATATTAACTTCAATAACACCCGGATCAGGTGTAACTTTTATTGAATTCAGGCGGTCGTCATAAGCAGGCTCATACCCCTCGATATGGGCTGGCGTTTCAATAACTTCTGCTGTCTTCTCTATAGCTGCAATCAATGCAGCACTATCTTCAGCATCAGCAAGTGGTGGAAGGAATATGCATAGATGTCCATCTCTTGGTTCAACCGTCATAGCGGTTCTGACTGTAGCACTGACTTCAGCGGGTGCACTCTCGGGCAACGGAGCTGCCTCAAGAGTTACTGTCCGGCGCTGATGAAGCAATTCAGTTCTTTTTGGTAACTGCTCTCTTTGCTCAAATGGATCGCGTGGCTGCACATGCGGATAATCAATAGGAGCAATATATTCCAGGCCTGCGAGTGGCAATCTGAAACCGGCAGGAGAGTCTCCCGGTACAAGAAACAGTTTGCCTCTGCGTAACTTCCATTGCTCGGTCACCCACCGCCGTCCCCGGTCTTTTGTCTGCCATGCCTGAATAGGAAGAACATAACTTGTTGGTGTTGTTAACCCCTGATCAAAAACCTTGATCAAACGTGCGCGTTCAGCTTCATCCTCAAGCTTGTTATCTTCCACATCCAGATTAAGAGGAAGCTTCTGCTCACTTAAAATAAAATGTGCCTGGTCTTCATACGCAGGCATGGCGCTTTCTTCCGGCAACCCGATCTGTTTACACAATTCATCAGAAAATGCCTTGGCATCCTCAATTGATATCGCTTTTTTGGGAATTTCACTATCAATCAGATCATGGTTTTCCCACAAAGCTTCACCGTCAGCTCTCCAGTACAGGCCAAAAGCCCAGCGTGGCAGCTGCTCTCCCGGATACCACTTACCCTGGCCAAAATGCATTAATCCGCCAGGAGCAAATCTCTTTTGCAGTCGCCTGATAAGTTCTTCAGCATATCGGCGTTTTGTAGGACCAACAGCACCTGTATTCCACTCATCCCCCTCCATATCATCTATGGAAACGAATGTAGGCTCTCCCCCCATAGTAAGACGAACATCATTGTCTTTCAGTTCCTGATCAACTTTTCTGCCAATAACATTAATCTGATCCCATTGATCATCAGTATATGGCAGGGTAACACGGGGAGTTTCAAAAACCCGCGTCACTTTCATATCAAAATCAAACTCCACTTCAGCCTTGTCCGTCACACCGGAAATAGGTGCTGCAGATTTTGGCGAAGGTGTAGCGGCCAGAGGAATATGCCCTTCTCCAGCTAAAAGCCCCGATGTAGGATCAAGGCCAATCCAGCCTGCTCCGGGCAGGTAAATCTCAGCCCACGCATGCAGATCCGTAAAGTCAACATCCGTCCCGACAGGTCCATCCAGAGACTTGACATCCGGCGTTAGCTGAATCAGGTAACCGGAACAGAATCTGGCAGCGAGCCCAAGATGCCTGGCAACCTCCACAAGTAACCACCCACTGTCACGACATGAACCTGTACGTTTTTTGAGAGTTTCTTTTGGAGACTGAACACCCGGCTCCATTCTGACTATATAGCCGATATCCTGCTCAATCTTCCGGTTAAGATCACACAGAAAGTCAATTGTTGAATCTGTATTTAACTTTAAGGAAGCAACATATTCACGGATTTCCTTACTGTTAGTCATCGGTGTCAGATAGGCAGAAAGATCCTTCTCAAGCTCGTCATCATATTTAAATGGCCATTCAGTAGCATCTTCATCTACAAAGAAGTTAAACGGATTTATCACTGACATTTCAGCGACAAGATCAACTGTTACGCTGAATATATCTGTTTTATCCTGTGCAATCATGCGTCCAAGATAATTACCGAACGGATCCTGTTGCCAGTTCAGAAAATGGTCTTCAGGTTGTAATGTCAGAGAATAACTTAGAATAGGAGTTCTGGAATGAGGTGCAGGCCTTAATCTTATAATTTGTGGCCCAAGATTTATACGACGGTCATAACGGTATTCTGTTTTATGAGTAAGAGCAACTCTGAGAGACATGTACAATTCCTGATACTTTTATGCTTTCATCCTTCAGAATTTATCCGCAGGTGCAAACATAATATTCTGACTGAAGCTATAAAACTTCAAAAACTACCGGAACCTGCCAAACATTATATTTCAAACCAGGCACCCCGGCAGAATGTCAATCTCCTGTAAGTATAGAGCGTAACATCATGTTTGGAAATAGCAAATACTGCATTGCAGCATTATATTTTATCGTTACAGGAAATATTCAATCCCCCCGACAACAATCAGAGCCAGAAACAACGTCGTCAGAATAGCCAGAAGGAAGGCTTTCCAGCCGGTTTTCACTATATCCCCCAGATAAGTCTTCGTACCAATTGCCGCAACTGCCATAATAAGCAGAAAGCGGGAAAGATGATTTGTTGTCTCTGTGACGACAGCAGGAACAAGATGCAGGGAATTAGCTGTAGCAAATATAACAAACGCTATAAGAAACAAAGGCAGCCCTCGTGTCCTCCCTGAACCACTTCCTGCATCATTTGTCCTCAAAAGGAATGCAAGTGCTGAAATAATGGGCACCAGACTTGCTACCCGTAAAAGCTTTGTTACAATTGCGATATCCCCTGCCTGATGTGAGATACTGTAGCCTGCACCAACAACCTGCGCTACATCATGAATAGTCGCTCCAATAAAAAAACCTGCCTGCACATCATTAAATTTTAACCAGCTTGCCAGAACAGGATACAGAGCCATGGCCACTGTACTCAGAGTGGTGACTATCACAACAGTAAACAGCGTATCACTTTCTTTTTTCTGATAATGAGGCAGACAGCTTGATATAGCCAGTGTAGCTGATGCCCCGCAGATCGCTGTTGCCCCACCGACAAGCAGGCCCAACCGGAACGATTGCCCCAGTAACCGCGAAATCAGTAACCCCATTAGAATGGTAGCAATAAGCGCGGTTAACGTAATTATTATAGCAGGCAGGCCCAGTACATAAATTTCATCAAGCCCAATCCTGAAACCAAGAAGTGCAACACCAATTCGCAATACAGACTTCGAAGTTATTTCTATCCCCGGCGTAAATGTTTTTTCATGTCTTACAAAATTTACTGAAATCCCAACGAGTAATGCAAACAAAAATGCAGGAGCACCATAGTGGCTGGATAGAAATAATGCTGTAAATGCAATACATCCGGAGATAACAATTCCAGGCCAGAAAACAGAGGCAGATGCAATCGAAACTTTTATGGAATTCTTTATATTACCAGGTTTAAGTTCATCCGTGGATAATATACTCATTGCTCTCTACCCCGCAAAATCTGTCTGTAACAATTCTACAGCCAGACAGAGAGCTGAACGAGCAACTAATTTACATTCAGTGATGTGAATGGTCCTGCATAGCCTTTTTTATATCCGGCTTTTTCACAATCACTTTAACTGTCAGGGTTCCATTTTTCTTAAACCTTATAGTAAGTGGAAAACTGTCACCCGCTTTCAGCTTTTGCTTCAATCCCATCAACATCACATGCAGCCCCCCGCTTTTAAACAACACCTTACCACCGGCAGGAACAACCACAGGGTCTTCAACTTTCATCATCATCATTGTTCCATCTTCTTTTTTATGTGTATGAATTTCAACGCGTTTCGCAATATCTGCCCCAACCGAAATAATAGTATCGGCTTCTTTCGCTGTATTCGATATAGTAAAATACGCAGCACTGTTTGCAATTTGACCAATAGTTGGTCGCGCATAAATTTCTTCTGCCACAAGCGCTCCCACTTTATATTGACCGGCAATGCTCCCTGAAGAAAATACCCCCAGAAACATGATCGCCAAAACTAAACTTCTCATAAGATACTCCTTACAAATCTATCTCTTCTGCCAGACCATCCGGGTTGAGAACAGTGATGGTTTTCTTCCCGATACAGATCAGACCTTTCTTCTGAAAACGAGCCAGTGCATTTGTCACCCATTGTCTGGTAGACCCGACAATATTGGCCAGTTGTTCATGCGTAATTTTACGATCAATAGTATTATGGTCTTTTCCAAGAATAAGAAGAAGTTGCGCCAGACGCTCCATAACAGAACGTGTTCCCAGCATCTGGGCTATTGCTGAATAACATTTACCTTTTGCAACCAGACCTTCTATAAGGCTTAACGCAATATTCGGATTACTCAAGACAAGGTTGCGAATAGCATTTCCGGGAAGGTAGCTGAGTCGGGAAGGCTCCAGCGCACATGCCGTCCACATATGATTGCCCCCGCCAAAGACTTCAGGCCCTCCGATAAAATGCCCGGATGTCCAGTATGCGAGAGTAATTTCCTTACCAGCAGGTGAAGCATAGAAGGTTTTAATTCGCCCGGTATCTATCAGATAAATACCTTTGTGAAGGTCACCCTGATGAAAAATAGTTTCACCAGTTTCAAATTTCAGGGTAATCGCAACTCTGCGGATTGTATCAATCTCGTCAAGAGTAAGCATATCCAGAAAACCCGCTCCCTGATCTATATCCGCTACCATATCGGTTAAGAAAAACGAAGACAGAGACGTGTCTGTATTTTCCGCCATATTATCCATCAATCTATCTCCTGTTCTACCGTTTTTGCTGAGCAATAAACTGAGCCAGGCCTTTTATATCCTCTGCCGATAGTTTAGCTGCTATGTTCTGCATAATTTCGTTCTTGTCGTTCCCTCTTGTTTTATCTTTAAAATTCAAAAGTTGCTTTTCCAGGTAAGAAGCATGTTGCGCCGTTAAAAAGGGCGCTGAATTATATTCCTTGTTTGATTTAACATGACAACCGGAACAGGCAGGAATTTCACGCCCCTTATCTCCTTTAAGAAACAACTGGTTAGCTTTTCTAAATGTCTCATCTGATATATCTGTAATAACAGGGGCAGGCACTTCCAGACCGGAAAAATATTTTGCAATCAGTGGAATATTTTCTTCATCCACTTCAGTAACAATGGCTTCCATCTGTCCGCCGTCATTACTGCGGTACCCTCGCTTGAAGTCCAGCAATTGTTTTTCAATATAAATTGCCTTCTGTCCCGCCAGCTTGGGGAACTTCTCCATCCGGCTGATGCCATTCAGGTTATGACAGAGACCACATATTTCCCAGGGTTTCATCCCTTTCTTGTCTATCATACCTGCCTGTACTCCAGGCGATATAACAAAGAACATAAGAGCCGAAAAAGTAACAAACCCTGAATTAAACCACAGCACAAAAGCTGAATAATCTTTCAATTCTATCCACGCTCCCTTGCTTGTTTAATTTTAAATTGCCTGATTATATTTGCAAGAAACTCCGAAGTTCGTGTCGTTTCGAAAGGAGGATTCATTCTCGCATGAAGCTGACCTTTGGGGTCGATGATATACACATATGAACTATGTCGAACCGTATAGGCATGATCATCCTTATTCTTCTTATACAGACGAACAAAGCCCCCTAGTTTTACAACCAGTTTTTCTATTTCAGACCACTTCCCTGTGGCACCAGTAAAATCTTTCCTGAAATGATTGACATATTCTTTCAGGTTCGGCTTATCTCTTTCAGGGTCAACCCCAACAAATAATACAGTTGGGAGCGATTTTGGTGAGACCTTCTGGGAAAGCTCCTCTGTAACTGCAACCAGGTTATCCAGGGTAAATGGGCACACATCAGGGCAATGCGTATAACCAAATAATATCATCGTCCATTTGCCTAAAAAACGATCATTGTCATATTTTTTACCCTCATGATCCTCCAGAACAAAGTTAACGACGGGCGCCAGTGTCGTATAGGTTTTAGTCTCCAGCGCCTCTGCCCGACTTGCCAGTAAAAGCAAACCAATGACAACAACAAGGATAAATGGGTTACTTCTGTGTTCATACATACCGATCACCTGTTTTGCTGTTCAAATGCTTTCAGACTCTCTGCACGAATATGCTCCAGACACTGTTTTTTATAAGCGATAAACTTATCATCAGTAGCCATGCTCTGCATACGTGGTCTAGTCAGATCAATATTGATATCTGCAATTATCTTGCCAGGTGCAGCGCTCATAATTAAAACCCGGTCAGCAAGAAACACAGCTTCATCGACATCATGGGTAATAAACAGAACCGTAATGCCAAAATCTTCCCAGATCCGTAAAAGGTTCTCCTGCATCATCAGTCTTGTCTGCGCATCCAGTGCTCCGAATGGTTCATCCATTAGCAAAACACTTGGATAGTTAGCCAGAGCCCGCGCAATACCAACCCTCTGCTGCATTCCTCCTGAAAGCTCAGCCGGATATCTGTCAGCAAACTTGGACAGCCCCACCATTTCAATAAAGGTATTCGCTACAGAAGACGGCAGAGCTCCTCCACGTCCTGAAATCTGCGGGCCAAATGCAACATTTTCTCTAATGGTTTTCCATGGAAACAAAGAATATTGCTGAAACACCATTCCTCTGTCAGGGCCCGGCTTGACAACTTTTTTATCATCAACTTCAACAGTCCCCTGAGTTGCCTTTACATACCCCGCAACACAATTGAGCAAAGTAGACTTTCCGCACCCCGAGGGACCAAGAATACAGACAAACTCCCCCGGGGTAATATCTATTGAAGCCTTGTCAACTGCAGTATGGGCTTCATCATTTTTACCAAAAATCACGGTAAGATCTTTTACGCTCACATGTCCTTTATCTATATTGGCAGGGTTCATTGGCATGATTTCAGATTCCGTTCTGGATTTCAGATTAATGACTTCATTCAGCATAAAGTGTATCCTTCTGCTTTATGTTATTTGTTAAGGGGATAAGTTTGTGCGCAAGAAACAATGTTGTAAGTCCAAGAAGAAACATTCCGCTGAACGCAAGCCAGACCCCGAGAGGTTCCAGCCAGAGTGAGGTGGAAACTCCAAGCCCAAGCATTGCCAGACCGACCACCCAGGATGGCGTCGCACAACAAACCACCCAGGTCATTGTCGCATTAGTCACTGCCACCAGGAATCCCCCGGCGCCTGTAACAAAGACGGAACTTCGAAAAGCCCCCCTGGAACAGGAATTATACTGATACTGAAGAAGTGAGATATTAATCGCGATAAGCAAACCAACCAGAAAGACAATAAGCATCTTGAAGGGCAACAGGTTCAGGCTCCATACGGAAATACCATTGCCATAATCAAAATTCATATACCCGATTTCAAGAAGCCATTCCTCCTGGATAATCGACAACACATCAGTGATAGAAGGGGTGGATTGTATAATAACCCACACATTACCAAACCAGTTGTAGGGCGTTAAATAATTTGGAACGTGCCCAAACCTGACAACAAGACTCCCCAGTAGTATAAAATAGTATGTTACCGTGAATAACAAAGCGAAACCTGCACAAAACCAAAATCTGTTGCGCACGATAGACGCTATGATTTTGAGTGAAGACATTATCTTTGCCTCCGCTTCCATTTCAGGAATGGGTTTGTCGCGACTCGCACAGCTTGTGTCGAGAATGTACCCAGCGCACCAATGACCAGCATACCGACAATAATATTGGGATATTCAATCAACTGGTAGGCATGCCACGTAAAATATCCAATACCGTACTGACCACTTATTATTTCCCCTGCAAGCAGTGAAAACCACGAAACTCCCATACCGATTGCCAGGCCTGCTGCAATACTTGGAAGTGCAGCTGGCAGCACGACATGCCGAAATATCTGAAGATTATTAGCCCCAAGAGATTTGGCAGCCCTGACCAGAACTTCCGGTGTTTGCTCTACCCCATGAATAGTATTCAGGATAATAGGGAAAAGCGCACCAAGGAACGTAATATATATGATTGATGACTCTTCTGTTGGCCACATCAGAATAGCCAGTGGAATCCACGCAACAGCTGGAATCGGCCGTAAAATCTCTATATATGGAATAAGCAGGTTATGTGCAAATTTCGAGCGCCCCATTAACACACCAAGAAGAACTCCGATAACAGTTGCACACAAATAACTGATAATAATTCGGTTCATACTGGCACCGATATGTTTATAGAATTCAAGCGTACCCGCCTGTTTTACAAAAGCATCCCAGACAATTCCCGGCGTCGGAATATTCTCAAAATTTATATACCAGTTGAACCCGTATGTAGCTGCCAGATGCCAGACAAGCACTCCAAGAAACACTGCAGAAAATCGTATCCCCCAGTTCAGGATATGTTCTGAATGCTTGTAAATAGAGTGTAGAGGATTCTTCTTTGATAAATTACCCATTACATGAGGCCTGAAGCTATCCTCTTTTTTCTGCTCATCAATATCGACAATTTCAGATGGCTCAACAACTGCCTGCATTGGTTTCCCGTTCATAAATAACCTCAACTCTGTCAAATTCTTCATTTTTCCTCTGGAGCAAAATGCTGCTCCAGAGTATCTTTGTGAAATTCACTTACGAAGAAGCACCTTTGATTGCACCCTCAAAGTCGGTAACTTTGCCACCGGTTTTTGCAGCATAGGCAGTCGCTTCCTTTTTTCGAAGGAAGGTTGCAAATTCACCTTTTTGCGTTATGACATAGATCGCAGTCTTGCCAAACAGTTTCAGGCCAGTCTCTTTATCATAGACATATGTAGAGTTAAGTTTTGCTCCGGTTGATCTGAATTTGGCAACAGCTCCAAGAAAGGACTTCATATCAGGATAGGTCGAGATGCCATCACGCGAATGCCAGATTTCATTAGGAAGGTCAGCATTTGCTACAACTGGATCAACAACATCGGCTTTCTCTTTGGCGTAGTCTTTACCAAGATCTTTATAGGCAGCCTTAACATAATCCTCAGTAATCCAGGCATTGAAGTCCAGTGGTGGAATAGCTTTTTCCTTGGTCAACACACCATGATTAAATTTGAGGGCATCAACCCATTTTCCTTTAATTGAGGGGTCAAGCGAAAGGTGTCCGCCTTTGGAGAAATATAGATAAAGTACCTCTTTCTCTACACCAGTCCATTTTTCCATCATATCAGTAGCACGCACCGGATCTTCACGTATCCAGTCTCCAGCTTCATAAACAGCTTTCAGAAATGCTACGACAACTTCAGGGTATTTCTTTGCGAAGTCTTCCCGTACAACAACACCGTGAAGATAGGGAACTCCTGTTTCACTGCCGTCATAGATTTTCCGGCCGGTTCCCCGAAACTCCATAATCTCGGACCATGGACAGAAATCCGAGTGCGCATCAATCTTGCCAGCAGCAATATTCGCAGCACCAACCGCAGGGCTCTGGTTTTTCATTGTCCACTCCTTGCGGCTCATCTTGGAGTCCTGCATTGCTTTCAGAAGCATTCCCCATGCAGCACTACCGACAGGAGTTGAAATGGATTTTCCTTTTAGATCTTCGATGGATTCAGCTTTGGAGTTGACGGGAACAACAATCGCATTACCCGACCCCTTCAGGTTATACCCTGTTCCCGCAACATAAAGCGTTCTCAGAGATTTGGTGGCCTGAAACTTGGCACCGTTAACAATCAGTGGGTAATCACCCATCACACCAAAATTCAACTTGTTGGCAAGCATCTGATTAGTGATAGGACCGCCAGAGCTGTAATCACTCCATTTGATCTGATATTTTACATCTTTATATTTCCCTGTTTTCGGAAGGTGCTTCTCCAGCAGCTTCAGTTCCTTAACAACAATACCGGCAGTGTATGTGTCTGTGCACATACTCTGGTGTCCAATACCGATTTTTATGGTTTCAGCGAAGGAAGGTGAGAAAGAAAAGGCTAAAGCCATTGAGGCCATACCCAGCGTGGTCGATTTCAAAAATTGCATGTCACACAAACTCCTATATTTTAAGTAACTTGTTTGTTTATGCACACTTATAAGCGCAATGGACGTGCCAGCTCTGAAACTACATAGAGAAAAATCGTTTAATTCATTGATATATATAACTATATTTTATTGTGCGCTGCACCTTGAACCAATTGAAAGAATATTGATGTGCTTTATTAAAAGGCGAAGAAAAAATGTTTTGCTTATAAAAATATCACAGGTCTGTTCAGGCAGTAATACAAGCTGTTTCACGAATTACATTTCATGACATGCATAAATTGAAGTATAAAATGCCATACTCAAGAGTATGGCATTGACAAAATCATAAATTTTGGAAAGTTCTACCAGCGCGCAAGACGAATACTGAACTGCATGGTTTCAAGTGGAGAGTAGATATACTCATGATCAATAGGTAAGCCATTGATATCATGAGTTGTTCTTCGAATTCTTATGACAGAATCCCCCTGATTTAAATTCAGGTATGAGAAATATTCCTGCCGTGCAGGAACAACATCAATCTGCAGGTCGGAATACCCAAGAGCAACCCCGACAGTATTCTCCAGTAACAGAAAGATATCCTTGTTAGTCAGATCAAGAGACTGAATTTTCCGCCCCAGGCTAACCGGGAAATAACTGATATCCAGTGAAACAGTAACATTGCCTGCGACGCGGCATCTCGCAATCCGCGTCACAGGATCGCCAGTAGTCAGTTGCAGAGACTGTGCAACATCACTGTCGGCTGGCACCTCCAGCAATTCGATAACATCGGAATGGGTCTCCATGCCAAAAGGCAGCATCATCTCTCCAAAGCTTTGTAATCTTTCAAGATTTTGCACCGCCTTGAAGCGTTTAACAAAATGCCCCTTCCCCTGCTTGCTTTCAATCAAACCCAGTTCCTGAAGGCACCCGAACGCCTGACGCACAGTAACTCTGCTAACCTCAAAACGATTCATAAGCTCATGCTCACTTGGAAGTCTGGCTCCTGGCACAAGCTCACCACCAGTGATGCGCTCCACAAGCCATTCCTTGATTTTGAGATATTTAGGGTACCTTGGAATGTGTTTGCTCCTGTTTAAACTAGAGTAAATGAAATATATCCAACTTCGCTTGTCAGGCAGCATTCGCCTGAGCAATAGCCCATCTCACAGTCTTTCTGACATCCGGATCAGGGTCATCATGATATTTCTCCAGATATGGCAGGGCCTGAGGATCTGCAAGCTCACCCAGCGCAGCGGCAGTCTCTTTTCTCAGATTAGGTTGCTCAAACTCAAGACCTGGCCCGATTTTATGCAACGCCTTGCCAATTTTGAGCTTACCCAGGCTCCGGGTTGCTTTGAGGCGAACCTGCCAGTACTCATCATCCAGCGCCTCAATAAGCTTGTTTGCATTTTCCGCACCACCATTTTTGGCAAGCGTCTCCGCAGCAACTTCCCGGACCATCCAGTTTTCATCATCCAGCGCTTTGGTAATTGTATCAGCAACCCCCAGCGCATTTGTGAAAGCTAACGCACCAATCGCTGCTTTACGCACAAGTGGATTTTCATCTGTTGTTGCTGAGTTAAGGGCAGGAATGGATTCCTCCATCTGAAGGAACCCGATAACACCAACTGCCTCGACCCTGACTGCCGGATCAGCATCCTGCAGAGATTTCAGAGCAGGTTGCAGAGAGTCTTTGCGTTTCAGCTCTCTGAGACCAATAAGAATTGACTTTCTGACAAACGGATTTTCATGCTCAACCAGCGGGTAAAGCGGATCAGCCGCATCAGGGCTCTTCAATTCACTAAGGCTGATCGCTGCTGCTTTCTTAACAGCATCAGACGAATCAACGATTGCCTTGGCCAAAGCTTCAGCCGTATCCTTGCCATCATAATCCGTCAGGGCCAGAGCAGCCTGCTCACGTACACCTTCATCACTGTCATCAAGGGCCTTGGTCAGGTGAAGTACCGCATCCGGATCAGCAGAATCTCCAAGCTCAATGACTGCTACTCTTCGTACTCCTGGGTCAGGATCATTAAGTCCTTCAAGGATCTCTTCCAGTTCATCATATGTTTCAAAAAGTTCTGACATATCGCAAGCCTATTTAAGTAGATAAGGAATATTCACTGTTACTGCACCTGTCGGACAATCAGCCTCGCAGGGCATGCAATACCAGCACTCATCAAATTTCATGTAAGCCTTCTGTGTTTCGTCCTTTATTCGCAGAACATCCAGCGGGCAGACATCAACACAGACCGTACATCCTTTATCTGCAATACATTTTTCTTCATCAACAATGACAGGCACTGTAGTTGCGGTGTTAGCTAATGGCATAATATAATCCTTTCACTTGTTCTCGTGTTACGCGTTCGCTTCCACGCGTTGCTTGTCATAAATATCCTTTTCATCATCTGAAATTTCCACCACATACGGATCAACATCCTTTTTCTCACTGGACATTTTCCCATCCTTTTTGGATAGCAGCGTATGGCAGAACCAGTTCTCGTTATCGCGCTCCGGATAATCGACACGGTTATGATAAAGCCCCCATCTGCTCTCTGTTCTGTACAGGGAGGCATGGGCTGCCATATCAGCACAATCCATGATAGACGTTGCTTCAAGAGCCCTCATAAGCTCATGCGCATCCCGTGCCATCATTGAGTTTTCCATGTCTTCACGAACTTCAGCAAAACGTGCCTGGCCAAGCTCAAATTTGCGCGTCACCTTTGGCGGTTGCAGGTAATCATTCACAATTCGGCGGGTTTTGTATTCGATCTGGTTTGGCGGAATACCATCTTCACGTTTTGTAGGAGCCAGCACACGCTCTTTTTCGTGAACAACCTGCTCCATATCAAAATCTTCAAAATCATGACCATCAGCAAATTCCATGGCATCTTCACCGGCAACTGCACCATTTGTAAACGCTCCAAGCATATAGTTATGCGGAACACTTGCCATGTCACCGGCAGCATAAAGCCCCGGAATTGTTGTTCGGGCATTATCATCAACATAAACCCCCGAAGCACTGTGACCTGAACAGAAACCAATTTCTGAAATGTGCATTTCAATCATTTCTGTCTTGTAACTGGTCCCCCTGCCCTCATGGAAACGGCCACGTGTCGGACGCTCAACATTGTGCAATGTATGCTCAATCTCCTCAACGGTCTCTTCATGCAGGTGATTCAGTTTCAGGAACACAGGCCCCTTACCTGATTGCAGTTCGTTATAAAACTCCTGCATCATCTGCCCGGACCAGTAATCACATTCAATAAACCGCGCACCTTCGCCATTTGCCGTATAGCCACCAAATGGTCCGGCAACATAGGCACAGGCAGGTCCGTTATAATCTTTGATCAGTGGATTGATCTGGAAGCATTCAAGGTTGGCCAGAGCCGCTCCCGCATGATAGGCCATTGAATAGCCTTCACCTGAATTGGAAGCATTCTCGTAAGTCCCGTAAAGATAACCTGAAGCAGGAAGACCAAGACGCCCCGCAGCTCCCATACACATGATGACCGATTTTGCCTTAATAACCAGAAACTCGGCACTCCTGGTATTAACTGCAATAGCTCCGGCAATACGACCATTTTTACCCGTCAGCAGGCGCGTTGCCATATAACGGTTGGTTAGCAGCAATCTCGCCCGGCGCAACTGTCTGTAAAGTGCCTTCTTAACCGTATCGCCGTTCGGCATTGGCAGAACATAAGTACCGATATGGTGAACCTTTTTAACGTCATACTCACCATTCTCATCTTTCAGAAAACGGATACCAAAGCTGTCCAGCTCTTCAATTATCGAGTGGCAGTTCTGCGCATATTTATAAACAGCAGCCTGATCAACAATCCCGTCATTGGCAATCGTTATTTCTTTTGTATACTGCTCGGGCGTTGAGTGCCCCGGTATGACCGCGTTATTCAGCCCGTCCATTCCCATGGAAATAGCACCGGAACGTTTGATGTGAGCCTTATCCAGCAGCACAATTTTCGCATTCGGGTTCTGTTTCTTGGCTTTAAGAGCGGCCATAGGGCCGGCAGTACCACCGCCGATAACCAGCACATCGCAGTCAATTTCAGATGTACCATCCATGATATCGTCAATTGCCATAACCTATACCTCCATAGTCTGTTCTTGTGTGTGCTGCTCATCCATTAAGGAATGCTCATCAGCAGCAGAAGCACGTTCATTCAAAGTTCTCAGGAATTTCCAGGGAAAGATGCCTCGATCGTAGCCATCTGAAAAAACAATATTAATCGCGTAAGATCCGATAGGCAGGATTTCCAGAATTGTCAGATCTTCAGAAACTTCAGCTTCCAGCCCATCAATCTTATGTCTCTTGCTGACAGCGGATTGCGATCCGGTTCTGAGCAGTTCAGCGCTGAAAAAGTCTGTTGTTCGATCAGACCAATTTACCAGAAGTGACTTCTTGTCTTTCGCCAGATGTATTTCAGTGGGGACCATATTTCATCTCATTCAACAATAACCTTGAGTGAAGTATGCCAATGACCGGATTTCGCAGATAGCAATTAGTTGACAGTCAGGAAGCTCAGATAATGTTGAATTGCCCTCAATGATATTTCTGTATGAGGAGAATTTGTGATGACATATGCTGTTAATGATGCCTGCATAAAGTGCAAATACACCGATTGTGTTGAAGTCTGCCCTGTCGATTGCTTTTATGAAGGGGAGAATATGCTGGTCATTGATCCTGAGGAATGCATTGATTGCGGCGTCTGTGAACCCGAATGCCCGGCAGACGCAATTATATCCGGTGAAGCAGCAAATGCCGAAAAGTGGATTGAACTGAACCGTAAATATGCTGCTATTTGGCCGAATATAAGCCAGCAGAAAGACCCCTTACCAGATGCGGACAACTGGATTGGCATACCTGGAAAAGTGGAATATCTGGAAAAGACCTTGTAATTATTCAATAATTTCCAGAAAAACAGTCGCGACTTTTTAATATCTTCCCTTTGACAGGTAAAACCGCATAGGATCAAGCCCCATTAAAGAGAGGTACATTCCATGGCGATACGTCGTATCCCGACCGATATTGGTTCATTACATGCAGACATCAATGGTTCTGGACCGGCAATAATATTCTGGCCCAGCCTTATGATGGATCACACCTTGTGGGCTCCTCAGGTTAATCACTTTTCTGATCGTTATACGACAATCGCCATTGACCCCCATGGACACGGACAAAGTGATCCCCTGGATAGGGAGTTCACACTGGAAGAATGCGCCGAAAGCTTTATCGCAATCCTTGATGACCTGGGTCTGGAAAAAGCACATATCGTTGGTAATTCGTGGGGAGCCATGATTGGCGCAATCTTTGCGGCCAGGCACCCTGACAGAATTGGGTGCGCAATACTTGCAAATGGTACCGCATCAGCAGCATCAGAAGAATACCGCCGGGAAGTTTCCAAATTTTGCAAAGACGTATTAATTCCTGAAAAAAGAGCAAAATTCAAAGATCGACGTGCCGAAAACTTTCTTGGAAAGACAACCTTCAGTGAACGCCCGGATTTGGTGAAAAGGGTTGTTGAAAGCTCTGAATCCGTGGAACCCCAAAGTGCCAGCTATGCCGTTTCAAGTGTTGCAGTAAATCGCAGAGACCAGCATGACCTTCTGAATAAGATATGCACCCCCTGCCTGATTATTGCCGGATCTGAAGATAGAAGTTTCCCGGTTCCTGAGCTCAGGGAAATGGCTGATGCAATCCCTGATGCAGAACTCGTAATACTTGAAAAAGTTGGACATTTAGCAGCTCTTGAAGCTCCGGAACAGTTTAATAGACTTCTGGAGGACTTTCTTAACCGCGATCACAGATAGAGCCTGTGAATACTTCTGCTTTGTCTGAAATAACCCTGTTTCCTTTCCTGAACAGTTAACTATTCCTCCTGCAGATAGTCATAAAAACTTTACCCGCAACTGTTAATATCCCTGATTTCCATAGGGATTGGAAATAACAGAATGGTTAAATTATAGGCACCTAATTAACTTCATTTGAAACTATAAATATAGTGCGACGAACTGACTGTTTCAAAAAAATACCGGGGAAACGGTTGAATTCTTTATCTCATTTGTTACCTTGGGCCCGATTTGACGTAACCAGTAAACAGTTAGAAGGTACATATATGTGTGGGATTGCAGGAGAATTGCGTTTTGACAGAACGCTGACCTCGCCTCAGAAAATTGACCGTATGTTAACGGTGATGGAACCTCGGGGACCAGATGGAACAGGTCTCTTTATCCAGGGATCACAAGGACTTGGCCACCGTCGCTTGAAAATTATTGACCTCACTGACCAGGCAGCACAGCCTATGGTTGATAGCGAGTTGGGCCTGACAATAGCATTCAACGGGTGCATATACAACTATCTTGAATTGAGAAAAGAACTGCAGCAGAAAGGCTATCAGTTTTTCTCTCATGGAGATACGGAAGTCATTTTAAAAGCCTATCATGCCTGGGGAAAAGAATGTGTCAAACATTTTCACGGCATGTTCGCCTTTGCTATTCTGGAGCGTGACAGCAAACGCGTATTTATGGCTCGTGACAGACTCGGCATTAAGCCCCTCTATTATACCAGCACTCTGAACTCATTCTGTTTTGCCTCTTCTCTTCCTGCACTATTGCAGTCTGGCGGTATAGATACTTCAATAGACCCTGTTGCTCTTAATTACTATATGAGCTTTCACTCCGTGGTTCCCGCTCCTCATACTATTCTGAATGGTGTAAAAAAGTTACCTCCAGCAACTCTCATGATAATTGAACCGGAAGGAACTATCAGGCAGGAAACCTACTGGGATCTTAGCTACAACCGCAATGAGAGTGATCATACCCGCAGTGAAGAAGAGTGGATTGACGCTGTAGAAGAAGCTCTGAAACTGGCAGTTAAACGACGATTGGTATCTGATGTACCTGTTGGCGTCCTTCTGTCAGGAGGTCTTGACTCATCATTGGTTGTAGGTTTACTCAGCGAACTGGGACAACAGAATATAAGTACATTCTCTGTTGGTTTTGAAGATGTTGCCGAAGAGGAAGGTAATGAATTCCGCTACTCTGATATTATTGCGGAGCGCTACCAGACAGACCATCACAAGATAAATGTGGATCATGCCGAACTCCAGACACACCTTTCAGCATGCATCAAAGCTATGGCAGAACCAATGGTCAGTCATGACGTCATCGGCTTCTACCTGCTGTCCCGTGAAGTCAGCAAACATGTCAAGGTTGTACAAAGTGGTCAGGGGGCAGATGAAGTCTTTGCAGGTTATCACTGGTATCCACCTCTGCTTGATGTGGAAAATGATCAGGCCGTAAAATCCTATTCTGATGTATTTTTTGACCGGACCTATGAAGAATACAAAACAATTATAAACCCTGATTTCCTTGGCGAAGACCATGCCCTTAAATTCGTTACGGACCATTTTGCCAAACCTGATATCACCCATCCAATTGATCGCGCCTTAAGGCTGGACACTCAGATTATGCTTGTTGATGACCCGGTAAAGCGGGTCGACAACATGACTATGGCATGGGGGCTGGAGGCACGTGTACCATTCCTGGATCATGAGCTGGTTGAACTCGCTGCAAGAATTCCTGCAAAATATAAAGTGGAAGACGGCGGCAAATACGTACTCAAGGAAGTGGGTAGACGAATTATTCCCCACGAAGTTATTGATCGACCGAAAGGCTATTTCCCTGTACCTGCTCTAAAATATCTGGAAGGGGAATATCTTGACATGGCCAGGGGAATTTTATCTCAACCTTCGGCAAAACAACGCGGACTATTTGATCAGTCCTATGTTGATATGCTGTTTGAAGCTCCCAAAGAACATCTGACGCCATTACGTGGCTCTAAACTCTGGCAGATTACCTTATTGGAATACTGGTTGCAGGAGCAGGGAATATGAAGAATACCACCAATGACCGGGAAATTTATGACCCGGAACATTCCCCCAGTCTGAAAAATTGGGGTAAACCGGCAGAATTACCCAATGAAGATGTTGCTATAGAATGCGGTTGGGGCCGCCTGCTCTTTGCTCACACATTCAAAAGCAACGAAAAACTGGTACAGTTTCTCAAAAACGAAGCAAAAAACGCCCGGGACCTTGCACTCTATGTGCGAGACCCCCAGATTATCGTCGCCAGTGCACCTCAGGAGCTTTTTATCGATCCCTCATATACCTTCCGCATGATCCTGGAAAGTTATGAACCTCTGAAAGAGAAAAAAGGCTCATTCTCTATTCGCTCTATAAATAAAGATGACGATATTGAAAATATCAACCGCATATATCAGACACGCAACATGGTCCCTGTTGACCCTGATTTTCTTCTTGAAACCTATAAGGGAAAATTCATAAAATACTGGGTTGCAATTGATGATGAAACGCAGGAAATCAACGCAGTATGTATGGGTATTGACCATAAACTTGCCTTTGATGACCCTGAGAACGGGTCAAGTCTCTGGTCGGTAGCCGTTGACCCCCAGGCGAAACACCCTGGCATGGGCCTGCATCTGGTTCAGCATGTTGCTGAACATTATAAAAATCAGGGGCGAACATTTCTTGATTTGTCTGTAATGCATACAAATCAGGAAGCAATTGAACTATATAACAGACTAGGTTTTGTTCAGGTTCCTGTTTTCTGCATAAAAAACAAGAATGTCATCAATGAAACACTGTTTTCAGGACCAAAGCCTGAAGACAACCTGAACCCATATGCAAAAATCATTATCAATGAAGCACGAAAAAGAGGAATTCGGGTAGAAATCCTTGACGAAATTGACAACTATTTTCAACTGTCTTTTGGCGGTGCCCATGTAGTTTGCAGAGAGTCTCTGACTGAATTAACCTCCTCAATTGCCATGAGCCGATGCAGTGATAAAAAAATTACCACAAGGCTTTTAAAAAATGCCGGTCTGAAAGTGCCGCAACAATGCCTGGCATTAAAACCTGCTGAAAACCATGCATTCCTGAGAAAGCACGGATGTATCGTTGTAAAACCTGCTGTTGGAGAACAGGGCGCAGGTATTACAGTTGATGTAAAAACCAAAAACGAACTGGAAACCGCAATAAACTACGCAAAACAGGTCTGCCATGATGTCCTTCTTGAAGAAATGGTAGCAGGACGGGACCTGAGGATTATCGTTATAAATTACGAAGTCGTCGCAGCTGCAATAAGAAAGCCACCAGCAGTCATAGGTGATGGACAACATACAATTCTTGAACTCGTCAAAAAACAAAGTCGCAGGAGAGAACAGGCAACCCTGGGCGAAAGCAGAATTCCTGTAGATGAGGAATTGCGAAGAACAGTACATAATGCAGGTTTTGTCCTTGATGATATTCTGCCAAAAGGTGAAGAGTTACAGGTCAGAAAGGCCGCAAACCTTCATGTAGGCGGCACAATCCATGATGTCACTCATGAGCTTCACCCGACCCTCATTGAGGCCGCGAAGCAGGCAGCACTTGCACTTGAAATCCCTGTTACAGGACTGGACTTCATTATCTCCTCACCTTCCAAGCCTGAATATGTTATAATAGAAGCTAATGAACGCCCCGGCCTTGCCAATCATGAACCACAGCCAACTGCAGAAAAATTTATCGATTTTTTATTCCCCCAAAGCATAGCTAAAGAAATATGACCATTAAAATTGACAAACAATATATGCTGGATATCCTGTTAAAGCTGTTGAAGATCTCAAGTCCAACAGGCTTTACAGATCAGATCGTGCACTTTGCAGGTGAGGAACTTGAAAGGCTTGATATTCCCTTTGAATTAACAAGACGTGGTGCAATAAGAGCAACTCTTGAAGGAAAGCAACGTTCTCCTGACAGGGCAACCGTAACCCATCTTGATACTCTTGGCGCAATGGTAAAAGGCCTTAAAGATAATGGCCGCCTGAGCATAGTTATGATAGGTCACTGGTCATCCCGCTTTGCAGAAGGCGCAAGAGTTACAATCTATACAGATCATAGCTCTTACAGAGGTACAATCTTGCCATTAAAAGCCTCTGGACACGTATATAATGAAGAGATTGATTCACAACCCGTCAACTGGAACAATCTTGAAATACGCGTTGATGAAAAAGTACATTCCAAAGATGGCTTGAAAAAACTGGGCTTTAATGTTGGTGATTATGTTGCTGTAGATTCCGATCCTGAAATAACTGAAAGCGGTTACATAAAGGCCAGACATCTTGATAACAAGGCAGGAGTTGCATGCCAGTTAGCGGCCATAAAAGCCATAAGGGATGCAGGCGCTTCCCTCCCGGTTGATTGCCATCCTCTCTTTACAATATCTGAAGAAGAAGGAACCGGTGCTTCCTCTGTATTGCACGGCGATGTATCCTCTATGGTTGCTATAGACAACTCAACAGTGGCCCCGGGTCAGAATTCCAGGGAGGACACGGTAATCATCGCCATTCGTGACCAGGGAAGTATCTACGATTATCACCTCACCCACAAACTCATTCAACTATGCGAAAATAAAGATATCCCGTATGTCAGGGATATTTTCCTGCACTACCGTTCAGATGCAGCATCAGCTCTGTCTGCAGGAAATGATATTCGGACTGCTCTGATCTGCTTCGGACTGGATGCCTCTCACGGATATGAGCGCACTCATATAGATTCCCTTGAATCTTTAGCCCGTCTGATATGTGCATATATGATGAGCGAAACCGAAATCCCTCGTGATAAAAAGCTACTCGGACCACTTGACGGCTTCACTCAACAGGTTGAGGGTGAATAATTCTGCAGAACAGGGAGACTAACGGTTAGGCTCCCTGTCTCTTAATAACTTGCTTTTTGCCAGAGAGAACTCCTGTTCCGTAAGTACTCCGGCTCTATATAATTCTGATAGCTCTGACAGCTTCCTTGAGAGATCTCCCCTTTTCCCTCTTTTTGTCTGCCTCTCCGCCCCTGAATTACTTCTCTGTATACGCCAGTACGTAGCAAGCCATACAAAAATAACTGTAATCACAATAACTACTGTTAAAAATAACAGAACTTCAGGATCAAACGGCCGGACCCTTATCAGAAACAGATCTCCATACTTCACGACGCCAACATATACCAGTATAGAAAACGTAATGAGAATAACTACAGAGGAAAATATTGCTGCAATAAACGGCCAGATCGGAAATATAATAGAAAGCACAACCGTATAAATTGCTGTAAACAGCAGGCAGCTATCTATCAGTATATCCCAGTAAGCCCATTTCAAAAGAGCCGTAAGGCTCATAAACAGGATAACCCAGCTAAACAGAAGCAATAACCACCTGTAGGCATTCTTACTGGTAGCAGAAACTTTCCTCTCCTTGTTTTCACCGCGGGGCTGGCGGCCACTCCCCAGAACAGCAGCTATAATGGCCGCTATCGCAGATACGATACTTCCAACAAGAGTTGGATCCATAATAACCTCCTGTTAGTTACTCAAGTGATATCTCTTGTGCCCTGCATACGATGACCTGAAAGCCATCACAGGAGGGCCTGGAACACACTTTCCCTGTTGAAATTACTTTTGTCGGACTCCTGTTACCAATCTTGCGGTCAATCTCGAACGACTTTGCAGAAGGAGAAAAACCTTTCTGCTTACAAAACGCATCAGCAGCAGGCTTCCCGCACTGACGCCCCCACTCAAGACACCAGTCCAGACGGTTTCCTTTCCATTCAGGTTTCACAAAGACAGCATCATCAGTCTCAATTCTTGCAACAGCCTTTGCACTCGTTTTGCAAAGGTGGTGAAAGCCTATTCTCCAGCACCTGGTATCCAGTGAATTGGGCTGGACAAGGACAAGAGTTGCAACCTCTTGTGCACTGAATTTCAGATTTGCTATCCGGTGTAGTTTCTGCTTTGAGTTTTCACTCCAGCATACTGCAGAACGTCTGATAGCTTCCTCTCGTCCCTGCGTAGCCGGAACGATCTTATAACAGGATACATCCTGAGGAGTACTCAGGTAACCGGGAACACCTGCCAGAACAGAGGTATCGAAAAAAGGTAAAATCAGTAGCAACAATACAATTCTGCTTAACAACTTAAAAAAAACTTTCATCACAAAACTCCGTCAATATAGTATAATTAAAAATTACAAAAAATTGTCACTGCCTTCCGTAAAGTATGAATAATAAAAATATAATTGCAGAAGGCAGTATTAAATTTAGTCTCGTATAATATGCGTCTTTAGAATACTCTTAGGATCAAACACAGGTCCAGCACTCTCCGAAATATAGCGAAGAGTATGCAGGCTGGTTCGTACATAAGTCCGTAGCACCATATAGTTCTTCCCCATAATCTGGGGATTTGTATGTAAACCTCGATAATTATTGACAATAAGCAAAGCACCGGGCTTCATAGCAAAAGTCCTGATTTTCCTTGAAGCCAGTGACTTGAGTTCACGCATCGGATCCGCTAACGAAAACTTCTCCAGTTCGTGAAAATCGGAAAGTGTATGCGGTATCATAACCTCAAAAGCACCTTTCGAAGAAACACGTAATGTCGGACCGTGGCTGATATAGGAGACCTTGTCAAAACCATACCCTAAAGGAACAGGGAAATAGAGACGCTTTCTTGACAACGCTTTTCTGTTTTCGATTGACATACTATCAAAAACATCCAGAAAAGGAATATAACCTATTGTTGTTTGAGCTGTATTCGCAACTCCCAGTGACAGGCTCCATTCTGGTCTGCACTCCCTTGGAAACGTAGCAAACAATGAATAGAAGTCTCTGGCACGCTGCTTTCTGTATCTCGGTGGACGACTCTTCCTTTTATACTCACTTCGAGGAGTATTACTGAATTTCACATCAATCAGAGAACGTTTCCCCCCTATTGAGTAATTCATAGGGTATCCCAACCTGTATGAGAATGTCAGAACTATCAAAATTGATAATTCTTTACTCACTGGCAACCCGCAGATATACAATATATCAGCTTCACCATTTCGCGCTCTATTCAGTGCACTCGCAATTTTTGCAGAATATTTGTCAAGCTCTTCCGCAAGAATTTGCGCTATAGTACAGATTACAACTTCCTCATCCTCTCCAGGTATATTCCTGAATCGATTATATCGCTTGAATGCTTTTTCAAGCCTGGCCACGTCATCACTATTAAGGTCAATAAGCAAAGCGCGTGACTTGTTCCATTTTGGTTCCAGACTATTGAACTCAATTTCCTGCTGCAGATTACCAAATGCCTCCACGTTATTTTTATATATCGGAGTTGAAGAAAATTTATTCATCAGGCTTTCCTCCCATAAGCACTTATCCCAGATACGAATGTCTTAAATAACAATCCATCACCTTTATCTTGAGCTAATAATCAGGAAGAGTAAACAGCATGTAAGCGATTGTTTTAAATCAAATAAAAATCATTATAAAGGAAAATGCAATTATATCAAAATGGGTGAATATTTCATTATTTGAGATTTTGATATTTTGAAATTTCACATAATTTGTATTGTTTTAATACTGGTGATTGGATATGCCTTCTTTAGTGTTAGCATACAAAATTTCATCCCAAAAATTAGTACTAAATCAGAATTGGACTACTTAAGTAACGACATTCAAATGATAAATTTTATGTGGCAACTAAAGGATACCTGAAATGACGAGAATAACTGATACTTCAGAACAATTGGATGCTGATTTAAGCATTCAATTAATACAAAAAAGGTCCACACCAAACTTTCGAGTTTCTTCAAAGGTGATCAATGATATCTCCGGATATTACCTTCTTTACCGAGTATCAAGTATTTTCAATGATAGCGAATATCAGCAATGTGATATAGATAGTGGATGGTTGGAAAAACAAAAAATTGAAGTTGTTCCAGTAAGAATTGAAGAGAATAATGGCAATCTCGTGTATTCAGATTTTTATCCAGACGCAAGCATTAATAAACTTGAATCAGTAGCACTAATTACTGAAACAGAAAATGGAACATACAAACTATATGGGTTAGACAAAGATAACGACAGTTACCCCGAATTCAATGGAGATTTCACATTACCTGACTCAGAAGAAATGGGTAATAATATTTTTGCTAAAGGTGTGATTTCTGGAAACCATAGACCAAGCATCACTTATTCCAAAGAGACTTACAATTTTTGCATAGAAAAAGTTGAAAAAAAAATTTTTTACAGCTATCTGGATCAGGGGTATAATATCATAAAAGACAATCAGGATAATTTAAGGACAATCGAAGAAAAGAGAGAGATGATAATAAACAGAAGCAGCTTTGTTATTACCGCATCTACCCTGTTAAATGAAGAAAAGTTCGACCTGCTACATTTTATCTTTAATATGAAAAATATCACGACCAAAGAGTTAGCTGATATAGAAATAGTACGCAATATGTCTCCATCAACTTTACAATTTTGCTTGATAACTATGCTAAAAAATACCAAATGCTATTAAGGCTAACATTCTAGCAAAGTTATCATTTGCACAATGCATTAAAGTGAAACAATTAGAGCAAGTGAAATAATAGAATACATAATATGAATAAGTCGAGAT
>JBOEGA010000114.1:0-630 GCA_050633205.1 Methyloligellaceae bacterium
AGATCAATGACCTCCACCAGAGGTGGAGGCCTGAAACGCTGCGCTTGGACCACTAGAAGTGGTTTTGCTACTTTCTATAACTTACTTCTGTGAAAAGGGATTGTTGGTCATACGACTTATCCGCTTTCTCCTGATCGCGAATATAACGTCTAACGACCTGTTCATTGGCCCCTACAGTCGAGACAAAATATCCCCGAGCCCAGAAGTGATATCCTCGGTATTTTCGACGACGGCCATACTTGTTCGCTAAATGCAAAGCTGTTTTACCCTTTAAATACCCCACTATATGAGACACAGAATACTTTGGGGGAATACTGATAAGCATGTGTACATGATCAGGCATCAAATGCCCCTCAACTATTCGACACTCTTTACGGTGACACAGGTCATGAAAAACTTGACGCAACTCACTGCGGACGTCACCATAGATTTTCTTTTGACGAAATTTTGGTATAAAAACCAAGTGGTATTTACATTCCCAACTGCTATGAGATAGTTTTTGGATATCTGACATCTTAAAACCTCTGCGATTGTTAACACTCTGTGTTCCAAGCGCAGAGGTATCTTGCAGAAAATGTAAAACCACGCTAGCCGCTCCGCCATAGGCGGAGGGTCCTTATGATGGTCTGG
>JBOEGA010000115.1:0-3069 GCA_050633205.1 Methyloligellaceae bacterium
GGGTCCTTATGATGGTCTGGGTCCCTGATATTTGTGCGGAGATAGTTTTATATGCCAATGACAGGCTCTGGCCGCCCAAATTCCGGGATGACACATTTTGTTTAATTGTATCATATAGTTAAGAATGTGAAATCTCAAACGATAGTCCAGTTCCCTGATCAAGGGCTGTCCTAAATCTGAGCAAGGCCGCCATCGACGGCGAGTTCAACTCCGTTGATATATGATGCATCATCGGAGCCGAGGAAAACGACGACTTTGCCGACTTCTGATGGCTGGGCATATCTTGCAAGCGGAACTATAGATGTCAGGTAAGCACCCATCTCGGTCTGCTGCTCTTCTGTAAAGCCTGCATCCTTGAATATCGGTGTTTCTACCGGTCCGGGGCTTATTGCATTTACCCTGATTTTGCGGGCTTTCAAATCTGCGGCCCATGTTCTGGCGAAACTTCTGACTGCGGCTTTGGTTGCGCTGTATACGCTGAAGTTTTCCATACCCTTGGTTGATGCTACGGATGCTGTCAGCATAACTGAAGCGCCATCCGATAATAGCGGTAATGCTTTTTGCACTGTGAAGAATACGCCTTTTACGTTGATATTGAACTGGCGGTCGTAGTGATCTTCGGTGACGGCTTCCAGCGGGAGCATCTCGGCTATGCCGGCATTGGCGAACAGGATATCAAGTTTTCCGGATTTGCCTTTGATGGTTTCATAAATTCCATCCAGATCTGCCATGCTGGTTACGTCGCCACGAATGGCATGGATATCTCCGCCAATCTGTGCAACAGCCTTGTCCAGCTCTTCCTGTCTGCGCCCTGTGATATAGACGGTGGCGCCTTCATTTATCAGTTCCTGTGCTGCTCCCAGCCCAATTCCACTATTACCGCCTGTCACCAAAGCAACCTTACCATTCAGTTTAGACATAATTTACCTCAACAATAATTAGTTTTGTATCGATTGATACATAAGCTATATTTATGTAATGATTGATACAGATGTCAACAGAATTATTTAGTGATCGATACAGAAATGGCAAAACAAACAGGAAGACCCAGAACTTTTGATAAGGATACGGCTCTGCAAAATGCTTTAAATGTCTTTTGTATTCATGGGTTTGAGGGGACGTCGCTGAGCCGTTTAACGGAAGCTATGGGCATTAACAGCCCCAGTCTTTATTCGGCATTCGGTGACAAGGAGAGGCTGTTTCTCTCAGCACTGGATCATTATTACGATTCTCATACACAGACCTGCCGGGAAATGCTTTTCGGGGAAACAGACACGGTGAAGGCGTTTGAGGACTACTTTAACTATTTTCTGAATCACTATGAGACAGATAACAGCAAGGTCGGTTGTCTGGTTGTAAACTCAACCATTAATAATAACAGCTATACCCAGAAAATCGCGGAAAAGCTGAAGTCCCTTCACGACAGGAACGAGGCTATGCTCGTAGAGCGTATTGAGCTTGGTATCGCGCAGGGGGATATTCCAAAGACCGTTAATGCCACTGCCATAGCGCGCTATGTTAACGGTATGCAACAGGGGGCCGCTGTTCTTATTCGCGGGCAGCAGTCCAAAGACGCTGTGAAGGACTTGATCACGCAGTCGATGGTTGGATTAAAGGCGATGCTGGGGCGGTGAGTGCTACCACCTACCCCAGATGAGAGTGGTCATTATAGACGCCGAGATGCCAGCTCAGAGGTTGTTCAAAAGCGGTGCGATATTGCAGGATCGTTATGCCTGTATTTTCTGTTGAGAATTTTTTATTGAACTGCCTGAACAGGTCACCAGATATTTTGTCTTCCAACATTATGCGGGCCACTATTGTACGCAGGATAAAGCCGTGGGTTACAACGGCGATGGATTTTTCTGTGCGCTGGCAAAGGAAGTTCAGGGCCTTATCGGCGCGAAGGATAATATCGTCGTAGTTTTCTCCGTCTTCTGCTCTCAGGCCCGGTGTAAACATGCTTTCTTCCCACTGGCGCCACATGGCATTTGCTTTCTCGTCGGTATATGGTTTTCCGTTGATAGAGGTCGGTTTGATGCGTTCGACGAAGAGGTCGTTGAATTCAATTGTTTTTTCTGTTGCTGTTGCAATATATTCTGCTGTCTGTTTTGCGCGTTCCTGCGGGCTTGAAATCAGGGTCTCGAATGGCGTACGCGACATTCGCTCTGCAACGTGTTGCGCCTGTTTTTTCCCGGTCTCATTTAACGGGGATTCGATAGACTGAAAAACCGGGGCGGCATTTCCCTCACTTTGTCCGTGCCTTATTAAATATATGATTTTTTCGTTTGCCTGATCCGAGTTCATAAAAATTTCTCCAAATATTATAGCATGCCATAGTAAAGTCCTGTCAAAATATACAGGCCGGAAATGAAGCTTAGTATAACACCTGTATTCATAGTTATTGCAACTGCTATTTCAAATATTTTTCTGGCCGAGTATCCCTGCCCTGCGATTGGCAAAGTGCGGCTGGCTCCTGTGGCTGCGGCGAGAGCTATACCAGCCCAAAGCAGGTAGAAACCAATGACTGATGACCATAAGGTGATTTCCAGTGACAGTTGTTCCAGTTGCATAAAAGGGCGTATGAGGCCGAAAATCATCAGAGCCATTCCGCTTTGAACTGCAGTCAGATGGGCAGACAACGCCATTCTGGGGTTGTGCATGAAGGGGATTATTGCGCCCTGTACTAATCCCAGTACAAATAAAATGGCTCCTGAAAATATGAAGATCTGCTGGATATGGTCTGCCGTACTGATCATTTTATTTTTCCCTTATGCGTTTTGTTATTTATGTGGAAAGCGACAGCCACAAACCCGCGGCAGATCCAGCGGCGCCAATTGCATCGACCCAGAACAGCATATGTATGACAGGTATTATCTGCTCCCTGGTATTCCCAATAAACAGTGCCGGGAGGCGACCGGCAATCAGGCCACCGAAGATCACCAGATTTACGAGAAATGCTGACGGCATCCCAACAAGGCCACCGAGGGCGAGAAACTGTATGGCACTGGCTGCGGTGAAGAAGCCTCCATATTGGGCTCTGACCTCGATGATACCTGAACGCCCTACGGG
>JBOEGA010000116.1:0-7809 GCA_050633205.1 Methyloligellaceae bacterium
GAATGTCGACCTAAACGATTTCCTTTATGTCCTAATCCAGTAGGAAGCCCGTCTTCCCAGCCAAGTCCAGGGTTGTGGCAAGTCGCACATGACATAACCCCATTTTTTGATATGCGCGGGTCGAAATAAAGCTTGTGACCAAGATCAATCTTGGCATCCGTCAGCTTGTTCTCTTTCGGTGAGGGAATGGACTGTGGCCTGACATATTCAGCTTTCAGCTTTCAGCTTATTGATATCTACCTTGTTTACTTCTTCAGCAATTGTTACTGACGATAGAAAGCCAGAACAAATAATCGTTAAAATTACCCAGATACGCAACATTGTTTCCTCGAGACTTGATACTTAACCCCGGGAGGACCATAACAACATTGGTTTAAATATTTTTTAAACGCAAAGGTGAGTCTAAGTAAAAAAAGGAGAATTACAAGAAAATCTCCTTTTTTATTAAATATTTACATAGAAAGAGAGGAGGGTACACTCAGCTCCCCAGTAAAATCAAAACTGCTTCAATGAAACAACACTTAAGCAACCTGCTTTTTAGGCTGAACTTCCTGAGTATAATCATTCATTAAGGTTTCAATCATTTCACCTACATGGAAATTATTTTCTCCAATTTGAGATACAGGCGTCACTTCCGCTGCAGTACCGGTTACAAAACACTGATCAAAATCTTTCAGCTCTTCAGGAAGAATAGTGCGTTCGTTTACTTCTATTCCTCTTCTGCGTGCCAGTTCCATAACAGTCTGGCGCGTAATTCCATCCAGAAAGCAATCCGGTGTCGGAGTATGTATCACATCATCTTTAATGAAAAAGATATTTGCTCCTGTGCATTCAGCTACATGACCACGCCAGTCAAGCATCATGGCATCAGCAAATCCTGCTTCCTCAGCGCGATGCTTTTCTATTGTACATATCATGTAGAGCCCTGCGGCCTTTGCCTTGGACGGGATTGTTGCAGGGTCTGGTCTGCGATATTTTGCCTTGGTCACCTTAATACCTTTCAGGCGTTCAGCCGGATCGAAATATGATCCCCACTCCCATGCAGCAATAGCGACATTAATTCTGGACTTCTTAGCTGATATCCCCATCTGCTCACTGCCGCGCCACGCTACCGGGCGAACATAACCATCCGTGATGCCCTGCGCAACGATGACATCCTTACAGGCCTGATCAATCTCAGCAACGGTATAAGGTAATTCATAATCCAGCATATTTGCAGAAACGTGCAGGCGCTCTGTGTGCTCAGTCAGCTTGAAGATTTCGCCACCATAGACCCTCTCACCTTCAAATACACTGCTTCCATAATGCAGGCCATGGGAGAGGATATGAATCTTTGCTTCTCTCCAGTCAACCATCTCACCGTTAACCCATATTACACCGTCGCGATCGTCGAAATTTGGTTCCGCGCTCATAGTCCGTATCCTCCGGAATTATCCGATTTGGCTTCGTTTCCACCGTTGCCACTCTATCATGTTACATTCTTTATATTTGAACAGAGTTGAAAACGGCAATTTATGTGAGTTTATTTTGCCAAAACCCTTATATTCAATAGAGTTTCTCGCAAATTGTCGATAAAGTGTGAAAAATATATCAAGTGATGTATCAATAACCATCAAATATGTCAACATGACTGACCTAAAACTTAAGTCCGACGTCCAGGCTTTACAAAATCAGGCAGGGTATGATCGGGAAGGGAATGTTCCACAGCTTAAGCCAATGCAAGATAACCAACTAATACCTTTTGCAGAACTCTTATTCTTTGCCTATAGAGACTTCGTGTCTGATCCTGATGAAATATTAAATGATATCGGATTTGGGAGGGCCCACCACCGGGTTTTACATTTTGTAAACCAGGAACCAGGCTTACGGGTCGCTGACCTGCTTGAAATTCTGAAAATCACAAAACAAAGTCTTGCCAGAGTTTTAAAGCAACTCATAGATGAAGAGTATATTCGCCAGGAGACCGGGCAGGCTGACAGGAGGGAACGGCACCTTTATGCGACTGATAAAGGAAAAGAGCTTGCGCATACCCTGATGGAACCCCAGCTTGAGCGCATAAAAAGTGCACTGGAAGGGAAGAGTCAGGATGAACAACAGCTTATTATCGGATTCCTGTACAAAATGATTGAAGATCAGGATGAAACAATTGCTTCTAACCACCTGAATAAAATTTTACGACAATCGCGTAACAATAAGTGAATAAGAACATGGAAGAAACCAGATCAAATTCGTTGCCGGATGATGCACATCATATACTGATCGTTGATGATGATGAACGTATCAGAGACCTTATGGGTAAATTTCTTCAGGAGAACGGTTTCAGGGTGACGACAGCCATGGATGCCCAGGCGGCCCGTGCCAAGATGGGTGGCTTAACGTTTGATCTGCTTATTCTGGATGTGATGATGCCTGGAGAAACAGGGTTGGAACTCGCGAAGGACCTGCGTAAGACTTCTCAAATTCCAATCATAATTCTTACTGCTCTTGGTGAAGCAGAAAACAGAGTTGAAGGACTGGAAATCGGGGTTGATGATTATGTGCCCAAACCACCTGAACCAAGAGAACTTCTTCTGCGCATTAATAATATACTCAGGCGGAATAATATTGTAGAAAACGGACCTATAGAAATCTGCATGGGAGAATTTGTTTTCAATGTTGCCCGCGGAGATCTTAGACGTAATGGAGAAACCATTAAACTGACTGAACGCGAGAAAGACTTCCTGCGCCAGTTTGCTTTGAGAAAAGGGGAACCCATATCCCGGGACGAACTAGCAATTTTGGGAGAAAATGGATCTGAACGTGCTGTTGATGTGCAAATTAACCGTCTAAGGCAGAAAATTGAATCAGACCCATCCAATCCTGTATATTTGCAGACAGTTCGGGGAAAAGGGTATAAACTACACATTGACTAGCACCTATTATCAGACAAGGTCACGCAGACGGATTGGTCGCTTCTGGGGCAATATCAAAAAACGATTTGATTTGTTTTTATCAAGATTTTTGCCAAAAGGACTGTATGCCCGGGCATTAATCATCATTATTGCCCCAATCGTACTTCTCCAGACCGTTCTGACATTTGTGTTTATGGAGAGACACTGGGAGAGGGTTACAAAGCGATTATCAATCGCAACCTCCCAGGATATTTCAATGATCGTTGATCTTTACGGAAAGTCTGATAAAAGCCAAAAACAACAGAAACTGTTATCAAGTATGGCCAGAGTTAACCTCGGCCTTTCTGTCCGTTTTTTACCCAAAGGCAAGCTTCCCGCTGAAATACCCCGCCCGTTTTTTGGTCTGCTTGATCAAACGCTATCATCAGAGCTTGGCAAACGGCTGGAGTACCCTTTCTGGATTGATACTATAGGGCAATCCAAGATCGTAGAAATTCGTGTGCAGCTTGAGGATACCATTATAGGGATATTTGCTTCCCGAAGTCAGACACATGCTTCCAACTCCCACCTGTTTATCGTCTGGATGTTTGGTACATCGCTTGTACTGATCACAGTTGCAGTCCTCTTTATGCGTAACCAGATCAAACCAATTTTAAGACTGGCAAACGCAGCCAAGCAATTCGGAATGGGGCGCCCCACCCCACAGGACTACAAGATTACCGGGGCTCAGGAAGTACGGGTTGCATCGCAGGCCTTTATTGATATGCGAGACAGAATAGAACGGCATGTAGAGCAGCGCACCACGATGCTTGCAGGTGTCAGCCATGATCTCAGAACTATTCTTACGCGGTTTAAATTTCAACTTGCAATGCTCACTGAAAGCGCAGAGACAAAGGCTATGCAATCAGATATTCTTGAAATGCAGCATATGCTGGAAGACTATCTAGCGTTTACAAAGGGAGATAATGGGGAAGCCACTTCACCTACCGATATTATGTTATTGCTAAATACAATTATATCGGATGCTAAAGTACTTAATAAAAATATTAAATTAAATTCTGAAGACTTGGATCTCAGAATTCCACTTCGTCGCAATAGTATTAAGCGTGCACTATTTAACCTGATAACCAATGCTGCCAGATATGCTGAGAATATCACCATATCCACTGATATTCAGAATGAACGGCTTTACATATTTGTTGATGATGATGGTCCGGGAATACCGGAAGCACACCGGGAGAATGTTTTCAAACCATTTTACAGGATTGACAAGTCCCGCAATCAAAATTTGGGGAATACCGGTCTCGGCCTGTCTATTGCCAGAGATATCGTGCATGCACATGGCGGAGATATTATCCTTGAGGACAGTGAACCCGGCGGGCTGCGGGTTATTGTGAAAATACCGATATAGCCAAGTTTCTTTTATCGTAACAGTCGCGATTATCAGCAATATATACTATCCTTTGGTCTATAAGGAAATTACTGTATTTTGCCTATTGTTATGATAATGTATTGTTAAGGCTGGAGGAACCAAGGCAATATAAAACAAACGCAATGATATCCAGGCGTTCGACAAGAGGGTAGCAAAACTTCTCATTGGACTGAGACTGAGTTAAATAGTATGAACAGTAAATTTTTCATTTTATTTCCTATAGCTCTGCTTTTTCGATTTTCCAAACTGTATTTGCCTAAATCCTTACTTCTATTCCTTCAGATCTTCAGGGCCTTTCGGCAGCTAAAAGCTACACGTTAAGACTGGTTTCAGAGAAAGCCCATGCAAAATTTCACAGGCCATTTATTTCTTATTCTAATCCAGCTTATACTGTGTTTTTCAGCTGCCAGTGCTTCTGATAAACATATAATTCTGAAAGCGAAGACAGGTAATATTATTCTGGAAGGCAAGCTTATCGGATATGATGCTACGCATTATAGAATAAACTCTCCCCTGTATGGTCCGATGACTGTGTTTATAAGAAAGTTCTCCTGTATTGGAGAAGCCTGCCCCAATGAGAAAGATATATCAACTTCAAGAAAAAGTACGCAATCTTCACAGGCTCAAGAAATCAGATTTACTATCAGTGGTTCAAGTCTGACTGGTTTAGGCCTTGTCCCTGAATTACTTGAACAGTTTGCCAGAGAACAGAATTATCTGTTAAAACGTATTCCCGGCCCAAACAAAATGAAATTCAAGATTGAACTCACCGCGAAAGGCAAGGTCCGTAAAGCAGTCATTGATATTAATGCCAATGGGTCCTCGCCAGGCTTTTCCTCCTTGATTGCTGAGCAAAGCCAGATTGTCATGTCTACACGCCCTGCTCAGGCATATGAAGCTGATCTTGCAAAGAGAACTGACCCTTCGAACAAACTAATCGCGCATAAAATAGGGCTTGATGCTATTGCAATTATTACTTCGCCCAGAAACAAGATCAACTCTTTGTCTATGCAGCAGGTGGCAAAAATATTTGCAGGAGAAATCAGAGACTGGTCAGAGGTTGGTGGCCGTGCGGGTTCTATTAATATCTACTTAAGAAACCATAATTCAGGAATTCATGAGTCTTTTAGCAAGCTGGCTATGAAGCCATTTAATAAAGATATAACCAGGAAAGCCCGGAAATTCAGATCGAGCAAAACACTTTCGGAAACACTGTCAACTGACCCCAGAGGTATAGGATTTACTGAACTGACTTACGCTGAGAATGCAAAAACTCTTTTTATCAAAAAGAATTGCGGTCAGGAGAAAGCTCCTAATACTTTTAATATCAAAACACAGGAATACCCCTACACCCGCAATCTCTACCTTTACAGCTCCAATTATACGACCAATTCACTTGCCAGAAAGTTTCTCAATTACTCTCAAAGTGAAAAGGCACAAACGATCATTAATTCAGCAGGATTTGTAAACCAATCTGTTGGCTATCAAAGTTTTGACAGTATTGGAAACAGTGTACTTGCAACTTTCAGTGAACTACGACAAACCAATGAACGGGTCCTGCTTAAATCTCTTGTGAGAAGCCTAAGGCATAGCAACAGACTATCTGTAATATTCAGATTCCAACCTAATTCAATTCGCCTTGATGCGACTTCTGTAAAGCAAATTTCAAAACTTGGACCTGTTCTACAAAAAGCAAATCAAACCGGAAAAAAGGTTTATCTGGCAGGTTTTTCAGATTCTGCGGGAGATTTTGAACAAAACAGGGAGATTGCTCTGCTAAGAGCCCAGCAGGTTAAAAATATTCTTTCAAATACTTTGAAAGATTTTGCTCCCAGCTCTTTACTGACCCCGGTTTCTTTTGGTGAACTTCTTCCTGTTGCCTGTAATACAACACCGATGGGACGCGCTAAAAACAGGCGTGTTGAAATCTGGATAACCAAATAGTCTGTCAGGCTATACTTTTATATAAATATTACCTTCATAATTCTGCCACTGCTATAGCCTAGTTATCTGCCTGTGTTTTCTTAATTCAGTTTTCCTGCATAGGGGATTACATATGATGGTTGATATTCGGCCTACTGTACTCACACCGGAAGATGATCCTCATATCTGGCTAGAAGACATAGAAGGTAAAAACGCCCTGGAATGGGTCCACAGGCAAAATGAAAATACCCGGAAGAATTTTGCCGACGATATATTTAAAATGGACCGGGATGCCCTGATAAGCATCTACAACCACCCGGAAAAGATCCCCTATATCATCCGACGCGGAGAGCATGTCTATAACTTCTGGAAGGATCGTGACCATGTAAGAGGGGTGTGGCGCAGAACAACTCTGAAAGATTATGCATCTGACAGCCCTGACTGGGATATTCTGATTAATTTAGATGCGCTCGCTGCAGAAGAGGGAGAAGACTGGACCTGGAAAGGCGCAACTTTATTACCCCAAAATAATAATTTATCTATTGTCTATTTATCCCCTGGAGGCAGCGATGCATCCTGTCTAAGAGAATTTGACCTAAAGACAAAGTCATTTGTATCTGATGGATTTTCCCTTTCTCAGGCAAAAGGCCGTGTTTCCTGGCTGGACAAAGATACACTTCTGCTTTGCAGTGCTTATGGTGATGGTAAAGCGACAGAATGTGGCTATAGCAATACAGCACGTCTATGGGAACGTGGAGTAAGTGCTGAGCAGGCGAAAGTTATTTTTGAAGTCGACTCCAAACATATGGGCGCCTGGGTTGAGATTGACCGCTCTTTGGGTGAAGAACATATTATATTTTATGATCGAAAAGGTTTTTTTAATGAAGAACGCTGGATTGGAGACAGAAGCGGCCCGAAAGTAAAAATTGCAGTCCCTGATGATGCAAGGATTCAGGTTAATAAAGGCTGGCTCGCCGTACGCCCCCAAAAAGAATGGACGACCGGTGATAATACTTATGCGGCGGACAGCCTACTCGGGATTTCTTTTGAGTCTTTTTTACATGGCGATCGTGATTTTTCAGTGCTGTTCACTCCTCATGAGAGAAAAAGCCTTCAGGACTTTCACTGGTGCAGTCACTTCCTTATTCTTTCTATACTGGATAATCTTGCCCCCACTTTTGAATTTTTCTCCCCTGACCAGAATGGCTGGAAGAGTATTCCTGCCCCCCAGTTTCCCAATATTGGTATGGCAAGTGTATCAAGACTGGATGAAGAAAAATGTGAGGCTAACGGGGATATGATTTATCAATTTCAGTCCCCTGTTTCTCCGAACTGTTATAAGATTATATCTGCAAATGGCGGCGCAGATATAATAAAAGAATCTCCTGAACTATTCGATTGTACGGGACTGGAAATCAGCAGACATGAAGCTATTTCCACCAATGGTGAAAAAGTTCCCTATTTACAAATAGGCACCCCTGGAAGCAGGGGTGATGCTCCTGTTTTAATGAATGGTTATGGTGGTTTCAATATTTCAATGGAACCTGTGTACAATGCTACAGA
>JBOEGA010000117.1:0-15699 GCA_050633205.1 Methyloligellaceae bacterium
GTCTTGCTATGGTGAAAATATCGTTAACTATCAGTGGGTTGCAGGTGGTTGTGCTATTTGGTAAATAAACGCATTAGTGGTGAAAACCCTCTGAAGACGGGCAGAATCCCTCACTTTTTATACCTCATTTATTTGGTCAGTAGGCATTATTGCTTTGGTTAAAGAGAGCGGGAAGCTCTATCTTTTATTGCCGATAACATTCAAATTTTTCTCAATTTTTATAACTGGCATTTTTGTTGCTTCTTTTCGGCCATACAGTTTGCTGAATGCAGGAAAGTTTATTCGTACTTATAATAGTTCATTACAGGAGTGTAGTTCCATCATGCTTAAAATTGCTATCATCGCCGCATCATTGTCGACGCCAGTAGCTCATCCTGGGTTGAACGATCAATTTACAACTCAGAGTGCACCACAAAAGAAAGATTGGGCCCGTTACCTTGAGATCTGCTTTGAGATGGATCATGAAAGTTCTGTTGGTGCCTGTACTGCCCTTATTAAAAAATCGCCTCTGTCTCAAAAATATATAGGCCTGATACATGGCTACCGTGGCTATGCCCACCTGTTTAACAGTGATATGGAGCCTGCAGTTGATGACTTTACAATTGCACTGTCTGGCAAGAACAAAAAGCCGGAGTTCACAAACGGCCGTGGCATGGCATATGAAAAATTGGGCAAACTTAAACTTGCAATGACTGATTATTCAGCGGCGATTAAAGAAAGGCCCACCTATGTTCAGGCCTATTCCAACCGCGGACAGTTGCATCACCGTATGAAAAACTTTGATGCGGCAATACTTGATCTGCAGAAAGCAGTAGCTTTAAGACCTCAGAATGTCTCAGCTTATTACCAGCTCGGTTATACGCTTCATGCAAGTGGTAACTATAAAAAGGCAATTGAAATATACACACTTGGTTTGAAGTTTGATGTTTCGAATGCAGGTCTGTATGCAAAACGGGGCTTGTCACATCGCTGGAATGGTGATGTTAAGTCAGCAATTAAAGATTACACAAAAGCGATCACCATCGCTCCAAAAGATCCGGTTTATTATAATAACCGTGCATGGGCCTTCATGGTGGTTGGTAAGCTGAATAATGGCCTGCAGGATGCGAACAGAGCGATTGAGCTTGATCCGCAGTCTTCCCGCTCAGCAGCATTCTATGACACCAGAGCTCATATCTATGAAGCTCTGGGCAAGAAGAACAAGGCTATTGAAGATTTTAAAAGCGCAGCCAGAGTAAGCCCGCTGAAAAAATATACAGAACAATTGAAAAAACGTGGTGTGAAGCAATAAGCCTCAGGACTGATCTGCTATCACACCGGGGAGGAGGCGACGGACTGGGAACAGCCGTCGTCTTTATTTTTTGCGGAATGTATCCAGGGAGACAATATCAGCTGACTTGCCGTCATCAGCAGTTTCGTCCGGATTTGCAAGATTTTCAGCTTCATCTGTCGAGCCATTTTTTTCCAGCAGTGTTTCTGCAGGAAGTTGTCCGGTTTGATTATCGTCACTCTTCCTGTCAGTAATTCCATCAGGAGTAAGGTTTACTTCCTCACCATCCGATGGGCCAAACTGAAGTCCGTAAGGAACAGAGGGGTCAAAAAAGACTTTGATAGATTTGTAAGGTATGACCAGTCGTTCAAGAACATTATTGAATGAAAGCTTCACTTCAAAATAGTCCTGCTCTGCTATCAGATCCCAGAACTGATGCTGCAGCACAATAGTCATGTCCTCTTCATATTGTGCTTTGAGACGGCTGGATATATCGACACCCTCTGCTTGTGTATCGAATGCAATAAAGAAATGGTGCTCACCAGGCAGTTCGCCGGTTTTCTCAATTTCGCCCATTATGGTTCTGATGACTCCACGCAATGCTTCCTGCGCAAGTTCTTCGTACTGAATTTGATCGCCAGACATACCTAAAAAAAGTGCTCCACCCTGAGTTCAAAATAATGTTTATGCAGATCGGCATGTTATACTTGACTTATGTCGCACTGCAAACGTGAAAAATCATTTTTTTGAAATTTAATCAATACAAGGAATAAATCATTCGTGATGTGGTAAGGTGAAGAGCTTCTGTTGCCCGGTGCTCTTCAAACCGCGCCTAAGGCATGCTAGTGCGATAGGGCTTTAGATTTCGGTGCTTTTACCGCATTACGCAGCAACAGCAGCCGGAGCAATATTGTTGTCATTTGCAACTATTTGCTTTAGCCCGATAACGGCGGTGCCATTCCGAACGAAAACCTGTCCTTTACGCCCTCGTCGATCCTATTTCGCCCCCAATATATGCAGCCTTTTATTTAAAAGCCGCATATGGTGGAGGCGCCGGGTACCGCCCCCGGGTCCGATAGGTTTATTACGACGGTCATTTATCGTCATAGCTGGCGAACCAGCAAATTCAATATAGTGCATACAATCCTCAAAAAAAAGGTAAGATTGTCAAAAGCTTTGGACAAAAAGATAAAAGTGACGCTAAACGGCACCTTCTGTGGCGATATTTATCGTTTTTCCGCAATGTTTACAGTGTACTGCGTCCGGTTCGTGACGGCTTAGACCGCATTCTGTACATTTGTAAACGACTTTCGCAGGGCGGAATATTGTCTGCACCAGCCTCAAAAACAGGCCAACACCGACCACCATTATGAGAATCGACAGGATTCTACCGCTGTCTCCCTGTAACGTAATATCGCCAAAACCTGTTGTTGTCAGAGTTGTTACCGTGAAATACAGGGCATCAATATAGGTGTTGATTTGTGGGTTTGTATTAACCTGAAAGACGAAGACAAGGGCAGTTACGATAAATATGAAAATGCTCAGATTGAGAATACTCTGAATGATTTCTTCATTCTTTTTGAAAAAATGACTGTGTTTTCTGAGGTCGTTGAGAATGTGGTAGGAGCGAAAAATACGAAGCGCACGCAATACGCGAAGGAATGAAAAGCTTTCTATTAATACTGGTGCGAGAAGGCTGATAAAAACAAGTATGTCTATCCAGGTGGTGAACTGGGACATATAGGCAGTACGATTATTGACAATCCAGAAACGGGCCGAGAAGTCCAGAAAGATAATCGCTGCAATACCATACTCTATATACTGTATTAACTGTCTGTTCTCGAACATGGAAGATATGACAAAAAATGAAATTGTAAGAATGTCGAAAGTCAGCAGTCCATAACGGAAACTACGGGAGCGGTTGCTGGCACCATGATAGAGGGCGCGTACATAACTTCGGAAGCCAGTTTCAGGATTTGTCATTGTTCTTACTCTTGTTTCGTGCAGGATCTGCCTGACATATGTATTAGCATAATAAATGAATATCAGCCTAATTCAGTGACTTTCCTGGTCCAGCTTCTTGTTATTATGGATATTATCGTCAGGATTGCAGCGATCAGAGCAGAGAGAGCTTCATAGGTGCCCAGCTCCCATGCCGTAGCTCCACCAACAATGGCGGCGATTACAGGTATGACTGTCAGCATTCCTGAAGGAGTTTTTTCTGAAAGGGAGATTATTCCAAGAGTAGCGATAACAGTGGGAACAGGCATAAGGCCAAAGACTTCCGCATGCCAGAAACCGTTTAGTGATCCGGTTAAGATAGGGTGAAGTGCTATCGCATAGATAAGTAAAAACACTCCGGTAACCGATGATATATCCTTTGTAACAGACGTTCTTATCCGGTTCTGAAACAGTCCTGCCCATATGAGAACCAGAACCTGCAGCATATAGACAGCTGCATAGGCTGTGGCATACCAGTTGATTGTCGCATAATGTGTCCAGAAGAAGCCATAGCTTACCCATAACCAGCCAGCCGTAATGATCGCAGCCACGATGCGACCCTGATACTGTGTTTTGTAGAAACAGATCAGGATCGCACCTGATCCGAGCAGGAGAGCCAAAAAGTGCAGAGGCCAGATTGAACGATTATACAGTTCTATCATCCGGTAATAGGTTTCAGCGGAGAACATCAGAATTTCTGCAAGTGGGTAATCTATCGGGTTCATTCTGTGATCCTATAGTGCTCTTATATAATCCGTCATTTTCTGGCGCATTTTCTGATCCGGCAGGCGGCCACGTGCTGCTGCCATATTTTCTTTCATATGAGCCACCTGAGAAGTTGCAGGGATAGCGCAGGTAACTGCCGGGTGAGAGGTTACGAATTTTAAAAAGAACTGGGACCATGCAGTACAGTCAATTTCGCTGGCCCAGTCCGGTAGCGGTTTTGATGCGAAGCTGTCAAACAGGTCGCCTCTCTGGAACGGGCGGTTGATAATGACGGCTATCTGTTTTTCTTTTGCGAGTGGAAGTATTCTCTTTTCAGGGTCGCGGTCCAGAACATTATAGGTCAGTTGTATGAAATCAATTGGCTGGGTCTTCATGATATTTTCGATCTCTTCATGACGAAGCCCGTGTGAGGTTGTTATTCCAACATAACGCAGTTTTTTATCAGCCTTTAATTGAAAGAGGGTCTGCAGGTGAGATTGCCATGATACAAGATTGTGAACCTGTATCAGATCAAACTGTTCTTCGCCCCATAGCTTATACGAGTTCGATATCTGAGAGTTGCCGTAAGAGGTGAAAGGGCTCCAGACTTTTGTCGCCGAGAAGAGTTGTTCACGCTTCCCTGTTTTTTTCAGGCAGTAACCAACCACCTCTTCAGCAGAACCATACATGGGAGAGGAGTCGACAAGTTTGCCGCCGAGCTCAAAAAAGGTATTCAGAACTTCAGATCTTGCATCACGGGCCTGAATATCCTTGCCAACATTAAATGTAATCCAGGTTCCCATTCCAATTGTTGGAACCACTTCTCCTGTTTTGGGGATTTTGCGTGTGTGTATGGGTGCATCAAGAAGGCTGGCCAAAGAAGGGGAGGCTGCTGTAATCAAACCTGCTGCAGCCAGTGTTGCCAGTATTTCCCTGCGTGTAAGCTCTGACATAAAACCGTCCTTTTCTAATATCTATTCTGCCGGTACGAGTCTGAGTAACTGGCCGGATGAACTGTCCGTTAAAATATACAGAAAGCCATCAGGGCCATTACGAACATCCCTGACACGTTCCTGAAGATCGCCAAGCAGAATTTCCTGAGAGATAACTTTATCGCCTTTTAGTTCCAGTCGTCTCAGGTGCTGATGGGCGAGTGCGCCCACAAAGAGGTCACCTTTCCATTCAGGGAATTTATCTCCCGAATAGAATGTCATGCCTGATGGAGCTATGGAAGGAGTCCAGTGAATTACGGGCTGCTCCATTCCGGGCAGGTGAGTTTTATCTGAAATGATTTCGCCACTGTAGTCTATGCCATAAGTGATGAGAGGCCAGCCGTAGTTTCTGCCAGGTTGCAGAATGTTGACTTCATCCCCTCCTCTTGGTCCGTGCTCATGTTCCCATATTTTTTTTGTATCCGGGTGCATTGCTATGCCCTGAACATTCCTGTGGCCATAGCTGAATATTTCAGGAAGACCTTTCCTGTTTTTTACAAACGGATTGTCGGCCGGAATGGTTCCATCTTCGTTCAGGCGAATGATGCTTCCAAGGTGGGATTTAATGTTCTGAGACTGTTTCATCTGAAACTTTTCGCCCAGAGTGATAAATAAAAAGCCCTTGCTGTCGAATAACAGCCTTGAACCGAAATGCAGGCGGTTACGGGTTTTGGGCAGTGCTTTGAAAAGTACCTGAACCTCTGTCAGCTTATTTCCGGTCAGTTTCGCTCTGGCGACCTGGGTGCCAACACCGCTTCTGTCCTGTGCTGAGTAGGAGAAGTAGACCAGCCTGTTTTCCGAGAACTTCGGGTGGGCGATGATATCCAGCAGGCCGCCCTGACCGCCGGATGAGATATCAGGCAGGCCCGAAACAGGTTTGGGGTCCAGTTTGCCATTTTTAAACAGCCTCAGTGTGCCTGAGCGTTCGGTAATCAACATCTGGCCGTCAGGCAGTATTGCGAGTGACCAGGGGTGATCCAGCCCATCTGCCAGCGTTTCAATTTTGAAGGTTGCCTGTTTTGATTTTATCGTTCGCGCATATGCCTGCCCGGCGAAGGCTGCTGTCAGAATAAGACAAATAGAAGTTAGTGTACAAATTGTGAGTTTTCGTGCTTTTGGATACATTGTCAGCTCCTCTGATCAGAGGCTAGTGAGCTGCCTCTGATCCCTGAAAAGATATCAGGATGAGAATGTCTGAGACAGCTGTTTGTAGCTTTTAAGAGAAATATATCTGTTTAAATGCTTGAGAACAAAGTCAGCATTTTGAAGTTTTGCAAAATACAGAGGTTTTTCATCATCAATTTTTTGTGCGGGATAGATATGCTGTTGCCAGTCCCTTGCATGAATCGGGTTATAGTAACCTGTATCAGTTGGGAAAAGTGGCAGAACTTCATTGTTTGCCAAAGCAGAAAGCAGGGCAGGTGGCGCACCATACTCCTCGGCAATCTCATAATGAGCCCGCATCCGCTCCGTTTCATAAACAATCATAAGGCTGGGCCTGCCTGCAGCGTTGAACATAAGCACACCTGGAGGCTGACTGTTGACATAATATTCTACGATATCCTGCTGATTTCTGTGCTCTTCAAAAAGAAGCTGAAAAACAGCATGTGTCAGGAACCTTGCTTCCTGCAGAGAAAAGGCGAGTTTAAAAGATTGAGTTTTATCAGCTATATATTCGTTGGTATGTTTTTTTATAACTTCCCGTAATTTATCAATGTTATCAGCAGCATCCTGCTTGAGTATAAAGTTATCTATAATTTTCTCATTAAATGCTTCAATGGCTATTGCCTGATCTGCCTGTCCAGTCAGCATGATCTTTTTCATCGGATGGTTTTTGAGTTCGCGGCACAGCTCTATGCCGTCCTTGGCTGGCATTGAGTAGTCAACAATCGCGACCGAAATTTCATCAAACCGTTCAGGTGACTGAAGAATATTAAACCAGTAAGTGGACCTGATTTTAATAAACAGGTCTCCCTGATCATTTGCATCCATATCATGGGCATTACTATGGGCTGAAAAAAAATTACCAATCTCCAGCTTTTCTGTTCCCACGGAATCAATATGGCGGGTTGCTTTTTCTACATTATTGAAGCTTTTACAAAGTGTATTGTCACCAAGGTTATAGTTAAGACTGTCCAGCAGCTCCTGATCATCATCAATTATTATTGTTGTCGTCGGATAAAAGAAGGGGTGCATATTTTATAGCTCTATAATTACTAATTGGGTTTTATTTTCCCGAACTTCACTTCTTTAAAAAAAGAATCCTGGGATTGCTATGTGCTATACGTGTTTTATTTTCATAATTTGAAAAAAAATTCACTATATTTTGCGTTGCGAATATATCGTCATGAGAGCATGTTTTGTTGGTAAATGGAAGATGGAAAGAGTGATTAAGACTAAATTTGAGGCAACTTGTGTTGTATGCCCCCTATTTGTAATATTTTGTCCAAAACTGATAAATTTAATAAATTTCATATAGCTTACACAAAAGTGATGAATAATGAATGGTGGTTCCTGACTTTAATATATGGAACATTTAGGTAAAACAGATACATCACTTGTCCCGGATCCGGGCATTTATATAAAGTAGGTAGAATATATTCATATGGAGCAGGCAAAAGACGACATGGAAGTTACCCCGCCGGAGGAAGAAAATCATACAGAAATAGCTCTTAGAGAGTGCCCGGAACGTTTTTTCAATCGTGAACTATCATGGCTTGAGTTTAATTACCGCGTTCTGCAGGAGGCCGGTAACAGAAACCACCCGGTGCTTGAAAGGCTGCGATTCCTCTCAATATCTGCTTCAAATCTTGATGAATTCTATATGGTGCGTGTCGCAGGGCTGCGTGGGCAGCAGCAGGCCGACATGGATATTTTAAGTCAGGATGGCCTGACACCGACACAGCAGCTTGCAAAAATCGAAAAATTTGTTGCCGGGCTTACAAAAGATCAGCAAAATCAGTGGAGTGAACTGATGGATGATCTGTCCGGTATTGGCGTGCATATTGTAAATGCCGACAGTTTGAAAAAAAATGATGAAAAGTGGCTGGAAGCTCGCTTTTTAAGCCATATCTTTCCTGTACTGACACCCCTGGCTATAGATCCGGCTCACCCGTTTCCTTTTATCCCTAACCTGGGCTTTACTTTATGTCTTGAGCTTTACCGCGAGACAGACGGGCGTACTATGAATGCACTTCTGCCATTGCCACCACAGCTTGAGCGGTTCGTACGTTTACCCGGAAATGGCAAAAAGAACGGTGAGACCGATATAAGGTTTATCCCTATTGAAGATGTTGTTGAGCTGTTTGTTCAACGCCTGTTTCCAGGATTTGAAGTTCTTGGAAGCGGGGCCTTCAGAATATTACGCGACAGTGATCTGGATATTCAGGAAGAATCAGAGGATCTGGTCCAGTATTTTGAAACAGCACTGAAAAAGCGCAGAAGAGGGACAGTCATAAGGCTGGAGATTAACCAGCATATGCCGAAGAGCTTACGCAGATTTGTAATCAAGAACCTGGAGATTGCAAATAGCGAAGTATTCACCCATCCGGGGCTGTTAGGGCTGACTGACATATCAGAGCTTATTGTAAATGAGCTGCCTGAGCATAGATTTACTCCGTTTAATATCAGATTTCCGGAACGTATTCGTCAGCATGGCGGGGACTGCTTTGCTGCAATCGATAAAAAGGATATCGTTGTTCATCACCCGTACGAATCCTTTGAAGTCGTTATCAGCTTTCTGAAACAGGCCGCCGAAGATCCTGATGTCTTGTCAATTAAGTGGACCTTGTACCGGACCAGTAATAACTCTCCGGTCATTCAGGCTCTGAAAGAGGCTGCCGAAGCGGGTAAGTCTGTAACAGTTGTTGTTGAACTGCAGGCTCGTTTTGACGAAGAGGCAAATATCAAGTGGGCAAGGGATCTTGAAAGTGCCGGTGTTCATGTCATCTACGGGGTTCTTAAGCTGAAAACTCATGCCAAGCTTGGCCTGATTGTCAGGCGTGAGGGGAGTGATCTGAAAAGTTACTGCCATATTGGTACAGGCAACTATCATCCGATTACAGCGCGTGTTTATACAGACCTTTCCTTTTTCACAACAGATAAGGCTCTAAGTCGCGATGTGGCGCGCGTATTTAATTATGTCACAGGATATGCCGCCCCGGTAGAACTGGAGAAAATGGCTGTATCTCCTGATAATCTGAAAATGCGCATCATTTCTCATATCCATGACGAAATAAAATATGCCAAAGAGGGAAAACCGGCCGCAATCTGGATGAAAATGAATTCTCTTGTGGATACAAGAGTTATCGATGCCTTGTATGATGCAAGTGCTGCCGGAGTGAAGATAGACTTGATAATTCGAGGTATTTGTTGCCTGAGACCTGGTATACCCGGCCTTTCTGAGAATATTCGTGTGAAAAGTATTGTTGGAAGGTTTCTTGAACACTCAAGGATATATTGCTTTGGTGCAGGGAAAGGTTTACCGTCCGAAAAAGCACTGGTGTATATTTCTTCTGCAGACATGATGCAGAGAAATCTGAACCGTAGAGTAGAGGCAATGACGCCAATTGTGAATCCAACAGTGCATGAGCAGATACTGGATCAGATAATGGTTGCTAATCTGAAAGATAACCAGCAGAGCTGGTTGATCAAATCTGATGGTTCTGCGGAGAGAATTGAAACTGAAGAAGGCGAAATACCTTTTAATGCGCAGGATTATTTTATGACGAACCCTAGTTTGTCTGGACGTGGTGCTGCACTAAAAGAGAATTTCCCTCCAAGATTTACTGCCCGAGCAAGCAATGGTAAGAGCCAGGAGTAGTTCTGGTTCGTTATAAGATTTATGAATAGCTTTATTACGCCTCTGGGGCGTCTTCTGGATTCAGAGCCTATCTCTGTTATTGATATCGGATCAAACTCGGTACGGCTGGTTGTATATGAGGGCGCCCGGCGAAGTCCGGCAATCCTCTTTAATGAGAAAGTTGCCTGCGGCCTTGGGAAATCCATGGCAACCAGCGGTAAGCTGGGGCAGGAGAGTATGGACAGGGCTCTGGAAGCTCTCAAAAGATTCAGAGCAGTATCCCAGCAGCTCGGTTCCACGACAATAAACGTTATTGCAACCGCTGCAGCCCGTGAAGCCGCTAACGGAAAATCATTCATTTCAGAAGCTGAAAAGATAATAGGCCATGAAGTCAGTATCTTGTCAGGTAAAGAAGAAGCAAGCTTTGCTGCTCTGGGTGTAATTTCAGGTATTTATCAGGCAGACGGTATGGTCGCTGATATGGGCGGCGGCAGCCTTGAAATAACCAATGTGGTTGATCAGGAAGTCAGGGAACTGGATACAGCATCTCTCGGGGCTTTGCGTATGCTTGAGGAATCCGGTGGAGACCTCGCTGAAGCCAATAAGCTGGTTCGGAACAAACTTAAAAAGATGGATTGGCTGGGAAAAGGGAAAGGGCGTGCTCTTTACCTTGTCGGTGGAACATGGCGTGCCTTTGCAAGGCTGCATATGGAACAGACCAGCTATTCACTCAGGTTTGTCCATGATTATAGTCTTACAAAAGCGCGGACACTCAAATTCATACATCTCATGGAACATATCGGGGCCTCGGCACTTGAGGGGATTTCTGATATTCCCAAAGCCCGGCGGGATACGGTCATTTATGGTGCGATAGCACTTAAAGGATTAATTGAGCAAATGGACCCGTCGGAGATTGTATTTTCCGGTTACGGAGTGCGTGAGGGGGTTTTGTATACGTTGCTTTCCGAGGAAGAACGCTCTCAGGACCCTTTATATGCCGCCTGTCTTGATCTGGCAGTGTTGCGGTCCAGATCTCCGCAGAATATGGAAGAGCTGAGTGTCTGGACGGATAAGCTCTTCGAGACAGCCGGTATCAGGGAAGGGGCATATAGCACACGCCTGAGACATGCAGCCTGTCTTTTATCAGATATTGCCTGGAGAACTCACCCGGATTATCGCGGCACACACAGTATTAATATTATTTCTCAGGGGGCATTTGCAGGGGTGGACCATCCCGGTCGTGTGTTCCTGGCGCTGGCTATCTTTTTCCGCCATGAAGGACGTGTTAAAACCGCCAAACTGCCTGAAATTGCCAATATCCTTGATGAAGAGGATATCGAGATTGCCAGAGTGCTCGGGCTCGCAATCAGAGTGGCTACCCTTGTATCCGCAAATATGCCGGGAATTCTGCCATTTACTCCATTAGTTGTTGATGACGGAAAACTGGTGCTAAAATTGCCTAAACCTTATACTATTCTGGAAGGTGAGCGGTTGATGACCCGTCTGAACAGTCTGGCTCAGCTGCTGGGATGTGTAGCCCGGCTTTCTACCGATGATGAATGATTGAAAAGTAACGATTGTTCTTTATTTTTCGGCCAGATTTGTTAGTGGATAGACTCCTGTATGATTTATGATATCACTGTCGCATAAAATGCATTAGTGTAATTATGCACGTTGTCAGCATTCGCCCGAATCGACATAATTTGTATTTTTTATGACAGATGGGCATGGTTTCGGCGTATGAGATGCACGATTACCAGAACTGAAACGAAATAATAATGTCAGAAGATCCGTATAAAGTATTAGGCATAAAGAAGTCCGCAACTGATGATGAGATTCGCTCTGCCTACAGGAAGATGGCAAAGGAGTATCACCCTGACCTGAATCCTGGAGACAGTGTTGCCGAAGAGAAGTTTAAGAAGATCTCGGCAGCATTCCGAGTCCTGGGCGATGCGGAGACAAGAAAGCGTTTCGATCGTGGCGAGATTGATTCAGGTGGTCAGGAAAGACCCGAAGCTCAGTTTTACAGAGAGTTCGCAGGTGGTCGTGCCGGCCAGGGATTTGGTGATCATTCCAGCTTCAGCGATATTTTTGGGGACCTTTTTGGCAGTGGCAGACAGGGCGGAGGCTTTGATAATAAGGGAAGTGATCTGAGATATACCCTTGATGTTGAGTTTCTGGAAGCTGCCTGTGGTGCAAAGAAACGCATAAAATTACCTGATGGCGGTACACTGGATATGAATGTACCCGCTGGTGTTTCTGATGGCCAGGTCCTGCGCCTGAAAGGTAAGGGAGAAGCCGGAGTTGCAGGTGGCCCGAGAGGGGACGCCCTTATTGAAATTTCGGTGAAAAGCCACGAGTTTTTTACTCGTGAAGAAGATAATATCCTCATTGACCTGCCGATAACAATCTATGAGGCCGTGCTCGGTGGAAAAGTGGAAGTACCGACTTTAACAGGGCGGGTTACTCTGACTATTCCAAAAGGTTCCAGCTCCGGTAAGAATCTTCGGCTAAGGGGTAAAGGCATTGAGAACAAGCGCACTGGAAAAACAGGTGATCAGCTTATCAGTCTCAAAATAGTGCTGCCTGATGAAACAGATACACTGCTGGAAACCATGATGGAGAACTGGCGGGATAATTATGAGTATGACCCTCGAAGTAAAACCTGATTAGTGTTGCTGAAAATTGCCAGTTCACAAAAAGTAACTGGCAGTTTCAGGAATTACTTGTTTCCTTCTGACAATGTTGTTTAAACATATCTGATTTACAGAGGGGGCTGTTATGAAAATTCTTGTTACAGGTGCTGCGGGATTTATTGGATTTTATACTGCCGCAGCTTTACTGAAGCGCGGTGATGAGGTTGTTGGTCTTGACAACCTGAACGACTATTACGAGGTTTCCTTAAAAGAAGCTCGCCTTTCTCAACTTCTCTCCCATGAAAAATTTGAGTTTAGTAAAACAGATCTTGCCGACAGGGCAGCTATTGAACAACTCTTCGCACAGCATAAATTCGATAAGGTCATTAATCTCGGTGCACAGGCCGGGGTTCGTTACTCTCTGGAAAATCCCCATGCCTATATGGATTCCAATATTGTTGGCTTTATCAATATACTGGAAGGTTGCAGGCATCATGATGTGAAGCATCTGGTTTATGCTTCATCAAGTTCGGTTTACGGGGCCAATACGACCATGCCCTTTTCGGTGAACCATAATGTTGACCATCCGCTAAGCCTTTATGCAGCCAGTAAAAAATCAAATGAACTGATGGCTCATACCTATGCTCACCTGTATCAGCTTCCGGTTACAGGATTGAGGTTCTTTACGGTTTACGGGCCATGGGGGCGGCCGGATATGGCGCTGTTCCTGTTTACAAAGAAAATACTTGCAGGTGAGCCTATTGATATTTTCAATAATGGTAATCATGCGAGAGATTTTACCTATATCGATGATATTGTCGAAGGCGTATTGCGCACAACAGACCATATTGCGCAGCCTGATCCTGAATGGGATGGTGCAAATCCTGACCCAGCGACATCTTCTGCTCCTTACCGGGTTTATAATATCGGCAACAACCAACCGGTCAAGCTGATGGATTTTATCAAGTCCATTGAAAGTGCAATCGGACAGGAAGCCAAAAAGAATTTTCTGCCAATGCAGCCAGGAGATGTTCTTGAGACATTCGCCGATATTGATGCGCTTGAACGCGACGTAGATTTTTCACCGAAGACGCCGATTGAGGTAGGGATTCAGCGGTTTGTTGAGTGGTATCGGGGGTATTATGGGGGTTAGAACACCGTGCACAAGCGGTAAGGCTGGCATGAACAGTGTGAGCGGGGTTGCAAACCCCGCCCAGAGAAAGTTGCAGCCCGATTAAACCCAACCTATAGGTGGATTATTCATTGCTGAGATATATTTTTAGTGTGTCAGCCACTTGTTTAGCCATTGCATCGGGCTTATCGTAATTCGATAGAAATCACATTTGATGTTCGCGACCATCTTGCAAAGTGTGGAATATGTATCTGCACTATACTCAGATCTTTTGAGATACTTAATTTAGAACTGCTTTTCAATAAAATTCTGCCAACTGAACAGATTTATTGTTTGTATACAAAATCTCTTTTCCTAAATTTAAAGTTTTCAACATTGAATTCCGTCTAACTCGGTGACCTAATTCACTCAATCCATCAATTGGTTTAAATGACAAATTTAAATTAGATTTTGTTCCAAGCCAAATTCCAAAAGTACTGGTTCCGAGAAGTATATTTTTATCATCTATCTCAACAATGCCTGTTACCGAAAAGTCTCGTGATTTATTTTTAACTGAAAAACTGTCGGATATTATATCAAAAACCGCATACTTCTGGCATATACTCTCATCTAACATTATTACTTTTTTGTATGTACCAATGATAATTTCACTTGCATTATTTGAAATACAGATTGATTTCACCGCATCACCAGCCCTATAAAAAAGTTTGTGAGAAGGCTGTAAAAAATTTCTTATATAAATATCGCCCGAACGTAAACCAACATAAAGGCTTTTACGCACCTCACAGAATTCTAAAACATTAATTGTAGAATCGAAAGAGTCTCTCTTTATTATTTTCAAAGTTTTATCATTACAATCTATGCTAAGTTTAAACAAACTTTTACCTTTTGCTACATAAACATGATTACCAATGCATTTAACTTTCTGAATTGACTGATTTTTTTTATCAGAAACTCTGGGGCAAAACCTTTGTACTGGAGTATAATCATCTAAATTAAAAGTGTATAAGATGCCTTTTTCGTCTCCCAAGATCAAGAGCTGATGTAGAATTGAAACATCGACATCGTATATCGCAGTATCAATCTTCAGTACTTTTGCATGTGTAATTTCTTTATCTAACAGAATTTCTAATAAGCTTCCACATTTAGTTCCAATCAGAGCTTTTTTGCCTTTTGGGAATAGAAAGCAAGTCGTAGAAGATTTTAATCGGCTATATTTTTGGTCTCTTTCATTATCTATTATTTTTATAATTGACTTTGCAGAGGTGAAAAGCTTCTTATCTGGTTGCGCAGAAATATTTTCAGGGGGTCTTGATAATCTGTTTTTTTGTAATAGCTGTTTTCCAAACAAAAACCGTTCATTTTTATTTTTCTCTTTAGTTAAAAGAATTGGTTCCTGAGCAAAGTCATGTCTCTCGCTGAGTTCTTTTTCCAAATACACAGCCATTTGCCCCAAGCTTGGAGATCCACTAGAAATTAAACGGCAAATGGCTGATGCAAATAGACTTGGTTTACCATTTGATGTACCGGATGAAGCTAATTCACCATGAGATGTACTATATAAGACAGCCTGATTATCATCTAACTTCAAATTACGTTGTGCCAAAGCGCCAAATTGCAAATTAAGTTCGTTTTTAAAGTAGTTACCTCTAATTTCTTCACGACATGCATCTAAAATCACAAAAGTAAAACCACTATTATCATTAAGCTGCTCCAAAATAAAACGAACATCAGCGAAAAAGCGGTAATCTTTACCTATTTGCGATAAGTCAGCATCCAAAGGTAAAAGTAAATCATTATTTTGATAGCATACTCCATGACCTATAAAATAAAATAGTGTACAACTGTACCTGTTCTCACCCGCCCCATATTGCCTTATTTTAGATACAAAGTTAGATGTTAAAGCATCTTTTAAAAATTCAACACTATATTGCTTCGCTATAAAGGTTTTACTCAAGATATCTATATCTTTGTCAATGTCAGGCAATATCTGCAAGTTTCTGTATTCACTCAATCCACAAATTATTATTCGCTTAGACATTGGATTTTAATTGTCTCCTAACTGACAAGATATTTTCAATTCCCCTTACCTTAACTTTATCATTGAGATTATCATCATCTATATTTTTATTTATCATTTCTATAAATATTTCATCTGTTGT
>JBOEGA010000118.1:0-21452 GCA_050633205.1 Methyloligellaceae bacterium
CCAACACTGACCACATCAAAGGCATTGCATAAATTGGTATCCAGAACCACATTACGCCCGATACTGGCTCCCATAGACCGGTAATAGATATTCATCAGAGGAGTACCGACAAACACTTCCGCCCAGTTAAGTTTTTGTACAAGCGTAACCAGCCACCAGCGATAATAATACAGGCCCCATACAGGGTAACGCCCGGGCTTAAACCTGCCAATAACTGTCCATTTGACAATAATGCTTAATACCAGCATTGCAGGCCACCAGGCAAAAGCCAGTATCGTGGATAACCAGGCAGCATCCCCCCACGTCATCGCACCTGTATAAACTTTAAATGAGATTGTTGTTGCATACGCTACTGGAGCGAACAGAATACCATAATAAATAAGAAGACTGAACGCCTGCAAGATATAAACTGTACATCTTTCCCAGACTGGAACGTTCTCAAACTGAACCTGAGCAAGTGACTTGTCTGGCTTATCTCCATCTTTTCCATCTGTTTTCAATTGAGATGAATTACTTTCCAGAGCTTTCGCATAATCACGAATAGTTCTGTTACGATAAACATCACGAACTGAAAGAGAAGAATTGCCAAGTTTGATACGTAATTCAGAAGTAACCTTCGCAGCTGCCAGCGAATGGCCCTGCAGATCATCAAAGAAATCATCTTCAACAGAAATTGTATCAAGCCCCAGACACTTCTTCCAGGCTTCAAGCACATCCTGCTCCATCTGGCTGGAAGGCATAATTATTTCGCGGTTCAGACTTAACAGAGGCTCTACCGGGGCAGGCAAGGCATCACGGTCTACTTTGCCACTGTTTGTTAAAGGCAGAGCAGAAACAATATCCAGATATTTCGGGATCATATACTCCGGAAGGCGAGCTCTGATACTCTCGGAAATTTCAGAACGGTTTAATGCATGATCAGTTACAACATAGGCAGCCAGATCTTTTATACCATCTTTCTCGACAACACGAACAGCAGCAGCACGAATATTTTCCTGCTCAATCAGAACAGATTCAATCTCTGGAAGCTCCACACGGAACCCGCGAATTTTTATCTGCCCGTCAGAGCGTCCTACAAATTCAATTTGTCCCTGCTCATTCACACGAACAAGATCAAAAGTACGATATACCCTGTCCCCGGCAGTAGTGGGCTTAAACGGGTTTTGAACAAAGCGCTCGGCTGTCAAATCAGCCCGGTTACAATAGCCCCGGGCAACACCGGGACCGCCAACATACAGCTCCCCGACTTCCCCCATACGAACAGGCTTCTGGTCTTTATCAAGAACATAGGCCTCATACCCCGGAATAGGCGTACCTATAGTAACAGGTTTGTCCGGGTAACACTCGGCCCAGGTCGCAATAACTGTTGTTTCAGTGGGGCCATAGGTATTCAGCATTCTGCAGCCCGGCCTTGCCCAGCGCTGAACAAGTTCCGGAGTACATACTTCCCCACCAAGTATCAATGTCGTAAGAGATGGCATCTCATGGTCAATCATTGCTAGAAAAGTAGGGATAGTGGAGAAGAACGTAATATTATTTTCTTCAATAAACCTGGCCGTATCCAGTGGCGAACGGGAGATAGCTTCCTCGGGAACTACCAGAGTTCCACCAAGTGAAAATGCGGCCCATATTTCCTCTACAGAAGCATCAAAGGCAACCGAAAACCCCTGATATATCCGTTCATTTTGAGTAAGATGGTATACAGTAGATAAAGAACTGACGAAGGAAAGAGCATTCCTGTGCTCAATCATAACCCCCTTTGGATGCCCGGTCGACCCTGAGGTGTAAATAACATAACAGACATCAGAGCCCTTTAGCCCAATGCTGTGCGGTAATATTGGCTTAACTGGCTCCATCGAAATTTGTTCTTTTTCCTGATCTAGCCTAACCAGTGAAATATCTACCGATGCAATAAGTTCATCTGCGATATCCCCTTCGCTGATAGCAAGAAGCGCCTCACTGTCAGTCAGGATATCATTTACCCTCTCCATAGGAAATTTGGGATCAATAGGAATATACCCGGCACCTGCCTTTAGAACACCCAGGATAGCCGCATAAAGACGGACCGACTTGGTGAGATAAATCCCGACAAGAACTCCCGGCTTCACCCCTTTATTTCTAAGATATTGTGCTATCTGGTTAGAATATTTATCCAGCTCGGCATATGTCATCCGGTCATTGCCAGCCTCAACAGCAACATGATTGGAACGAGTTGCAGCCTGTATTTCAAATAACTCATGCAACAGGCTCGCGGACTGAACATGACTACCTTCTTGTGGAGTAGAAGCTATATGCGACTCTAGATACATATGACACCTGTAAGCGTTTACCCTGCTTCTATCGTCAGGTTTAGGGTTAACTGCTTATTGAGCCATGTATCAACTTATCTCAAAGCCAGGGCTATCTGACAAGAACTGCTACCATTAAATGTTTTCCATGTAAGGAAACGGGCCTGCAAATTATGTCCTATAGCATCAACACACTGAGAGTTTAGCTCAAAAGCGATCTGCTTAAGGTCTACAGCAAGTCCTGTACCAGTAAGTTTTGTATATGCTTCTTTTAATGTCCAGAGTTCAAAAAATCGGCTGTTTCTCTTGTCTTCAGGAAGTCCTCGCAAAGACTGATATTCGCCAATAGATAGCACATCATTAATCAATGCATCTTCTACTATACCCTCTGCCAGTTCAGCATCTATACCAATATTGTACTGAGTTGAAACAGCAGCGAAAGTTGCACCATCACAATGTGTAATACTGAAACTGATTTCAGGAAACCCCTCACAAATATAAGGTTTACCTTCTTTAGTCCTGCCAAATTTCCATTGATTTACAGCAACTTCACCATCAGTGGCGATTGTAAGAGCTTTTCTCCGCAAAACACGGCTGGCAACCTGTTTTTGATAAGCTGCATCAGATTTACAAAGCGCTATCTCTGCCAGATCATACTCATCCAGCTCGTCCAGATACTCATCCCTTGAAAGCTCAGAATCTCTTGCACAGACAACCGTGATTAGATCATTCGAATTTTCACTGGAAATCTGCAATCTGTAAATTGCAATACCGGCATTGAGTGAACGATCACCTCCCAATAGGTTAACCCTGAAGGCTGCCCCGGGCTCACGCGAGGGTAATGCATTCCCCTCCGGATGCAACCATTCATTGAAAAACCTGTGTGCAATAGCTTTGATCATGCACAGAAGTAAATGCTTTTTTAAATTTTGTTGCAAGAAGAACCAGAGAAAATGGTTACCTCACATAAATGAGACAAATGAAAATATGGAGGTTAACCATATCTGCAGATGTAACTCATTTTAAATGATAATATTGTATTATGCTCGACATTATTTCCTGAAATTTGATTACCATTGAGCTCGCCGTGAAGGTCATAATTATAATATCCGCATATGCCTGCTTTTCAGTCTTGACGGCATTATCCGCCTGCTCAGCACAGCATAAAGTCGTATCTAAAAAAGAGCATAACGAAACAATTACGCCCACAGACCTCACTCCTGTTTACCCTCCAGACAAAACCTGTTCCCCCATACAATCCCTCTATGCAAGCATGATTGATATTGATGGGCTGCCAAGAGAAAGCATGCACACCGGAATTGATACTGGCCGGTTGGGAGAACCTGTTCTCTCTCCTGCAGATGGAACAGTTATATCTGCCTGGATTGCAGACTGGGGCTGGGGAGAAGAAGGAGCCCTGCTCATTCGTCACTCAAAACAGGATCTGAACTATAAAAACGGAGCACCTCACTACTATTCCGCATTTTATCATCTGAAAACCGATATGATAAAAAACTTCCGGCCTGGACAAAAAGTTACCAGAGGCGAAAAACTTGCAACCGTATTCCGACCTGGGGGCAACGAAAAATACCTTCCCGAAGTTCACTGGGAAACCTGGGCAGTATCAAATGATGCCTCCCTTGAATGGAAAAAAAGCGATGTCGGATATTACTATTGGACAAACACTGAAGCTCAACTTGTAGATCCGCTTTACCTGCTTGGTCTGCACACAAAGACAGATGCAAAAAAAATTCCCATCACCCCATATGATAACAACAGCAACTACAATAACTTCCAGGGCTTCACATATATTTTACCCTGTCGTTAACGCCTGAACTGGTCATAACACAAGGGATAAGCTAAACTGTATGGCAATTGAAGCTACCCCGGAAAGAACGAATATGTTTAGAGATATTAAGGCCTGCATTTTTGATGCATATGGAACACTGTTCGACACTCATGCTCCTGTGTCCCGGATCGCCGCTGAACTTGGCGAAAACGCAGATGATATCTCTCAACTCTGGAGAAATAAGCAACTTCAGTACACCTGGTTGCGCAGCTTAATGAAATCTCATGTCGATTTCTGGCAGATCACAGGCGATGCCCTGCACTACGCCCTGAAGACATACAACATTGAACCTGAGCCGTTCCATGATCGCCTGATGCAGCTCTACCTGAATCTGGATGCTTACCCTGATGCAAGGGAAACACTGACCAACCTGAAAGGACTTGGATTACAAACTGGCATCCTCTCAAACGGCAGTAAATCTATGCTCACTGCAGCAATCGGATCTGCTGGCCTTGGCCAGATACTGGATCATACACTCTCCGTTGATGAGGTAAATGTCTATAAACCCGACCCTCGTGTCTACCAGATGGTACCGGACCAGCTTCACATCCGGCCGGAACAGGTCTGTTTTATATCCTCAAATGCCTGGGATGTAGCTGGTGCTGCTCATTTTGGCTTTCAGGTTGCCCACATTAATAGATTCTCTCAACCCCCGGAACAACTGCCAGGCACCCCGAAGGTTATCCTGACAACTCTGTCTGATCTTCCTCCCCTGCTGAAAACATCCTGAACAGGCAAGTCAGACTAAAAAGCCTGCTGCTTTTCACGTCTCGGCACTCCTGTGCCCGGGTTACTCTGCGCTATGGCCATCCCGGTAAAAATGCTCTAAAAGGCTTTCTGTCTTCCGGGGAGTATCTGGCAAAAGCCTGAAGTGAGTTCAATGAAATATAAAAAATACCTGATTGCAGCTTTTGGGCTGATAACATGCCTCGCAATATATAATTACGCCGCTGTCAGCAAATCATTGATCCTCGCAGAGCAAATGCCCCCATTATGTATTAATGGCTATTGTGAACCACAGGTCCGCCTCAACTGCAAAGCCAGTAAAATCAAAATAAAGCCCTGTCAGCAGATCTCTGAGAACCTCTGGAGGTGGATTAACTCCCATGGCTACCTGGCAATAGAAGCAGGCTACAGAGCCGCTGGTTACAAAGATACGGTAAAATCAGCAGTCATCTACTGTAATCGAGGTATCTATAATCGCAAAAAAATCGTCAGCAAGCGCAGAACACGAAGAAGACGCTGGAGTCAGCACTCATACCGAAGAGCCTGTGATGGCAATAAAATAACGGTAAATGGAGTGACATTTACCTACAAGGGCTCGGGAGTAAAAAAACCCCGAACCACCAGTGATAAATTTTTTGTATCATTTCTGAATAACTGGGGAACTGTAGGACTGGGATATAAAGTAAAATCAGCATTATATCTGATGGATTTTAATCGCGGTGTTAGAGATTGCAGGGAAGACGCCAGACATTGTTACCACTACCACCTCTCCAAACCCTGTTATACCTGCCTCTTTACTGGCTCAATGGGATACGAATAATCCATTTGCCATTTATCGATTCGAAGAAAATTGAAAATTAATCCGTCAACAGATCAACCTGTACATTTCTCTTATACAAAGATGCAACAGAAGTGATGCATTAATGGTCGAAAACCGCTGAAAACCGAGATATTTTACAAACATTATGGATATCTTGCCTGCTGCCTTGTTTGAGCCATGTTGATATAATTCATTTGCACTAACGCGAATTTATTTACGTAACTCCGGCTTAGTTTTTTCATAATATTGCGCTTTTGCGGAACAGACACCTGTATTCTTCTTGTCATGTAGCACTCAGTATGTCGTATGACTGCACTATCTAGAAGATACAACTCATGGTAGTGTTCTGAACCTGACTAAATAGCACAATTGAGATAAAATCTGGCTCTGCAAATATAAGCTAAGAAAAGCTGATGACACCGTTATTGCTGGTTGAAGATGATGAAAGCGTATCAAGTTTCCTCTCAGAGGGCTTAAGCGCTGAAGGCTACACTGTTGACGTATGCACAAATGGAAACAGTGCTTTACAGATTGTAACAAAACAGGAATACCCCATACTGATAATGGACAGGGTCCTGCCAGATGCTGATGGTATTCATATATGCACTTCACTCAGGGACATTGGTTACAATGGTCATATAATCATTCTCACAGCAAAGGCATCTGTTTCCGACAGGATTAAAGGATTAAGATGCGGTGCAGATGACTATATGAGTAAACCTTTCGATTTCCAGGAATTATTAGCTCGTTTGGAAGCGCTTCAACGAAGAGAAGCGAGAAAAAGTATACCATTCTCCCAGACACATATTTCTGTTGGCCCTCTGCAGCTCAACCTTGAAACACACAAGGTTATGTATCTGGGCAATACGATAGCTCTTACTAAACGAGAGTTTGAACTGTTGAATTTTCTGATGGAAAATAATGACAAGATTGTCAGCCGGACACAGATACTGCAAAAGGTATGGGGCTACAACTTCGAGCCGGGCACAAAGCTAGTCGAAGTATACATTCGCTACTTAAGAAAAAAACTGGATCAGGAAGGTCAGCCTTCTCTGATAGAATCCCTCCGCGGTATTGGCTACAGACTAAAACTCTGACCCAACACAAATCACAAACTTTATTTTTGGTATATGGAAAGAACTCTGTCACCGCCCGCGGGGTTAGGCGGTGACAGACTGTTCTGTAAGCTTCGCTAGAGGCGTATAGGAAGCTAACTCAAAACAAAATCTCATATGCCATGTGGAGCTGATTTGTGCACTCACTCACAGATCAATATATTAGGCATATGGGAAAGTCTCGCACGATTATGCGGCTCGCTTGAGACAGGAAAACTATATCACTCCAGGCACATTGGTTGGGTTAGTTTTTGGTTAGAACAACTAATTAAATTTTAAACCCTGTTAAAATATCTGCTCTTTAACAAACAAGTCATCTAGTAAACTTTAAATTCAAAACAACATCTGTCACTAGTTAAATAATATACATACTATATTTCAATAAAACTATTAATACTCACATCATTTGGCGTCCGGTAAAATTCTTGCAATGACACCTTATATACAGCACGGCTAAATATGACTGCCTGTGGATTGAATAATAATATTGTATACGCTGCAGGTTTAACCTAAAGAATTATCTAGTTTTTATGCTCCCATATCAGCACCCTTAACATTAAAAAATCACACATATACCAGTTCGGAAACCATGAATACAAAATGAATAAGCATTTCGGCTCCTGTTCAGTTGAAGGGATTTACAAATAGTTCATATTCAAGACCAGCAAATAATAGGAATAGTGAAGAATGGCCAATAGATCTGTCTTTACCGCAATTCTGGCAGTAACTGCTTCAATAGCTTCTTACTCAGTATCAAATGCAACAATGCTTGCTGCCTCAAAAGAGGCTCACTCCGCCAATAACCGAGCAACAAACATCATTAAGGTGCACGACCGCTATCAGAAACATTATCATGATAGTTATGGCCGGTCCCGTCCGAGAAAGTCAGTTGACCAGGTAAAATTCAAACTGGAAAAAAGAGGCTACAAAAAAATTCGCATACTTGATAATCAATCCCCGATCTATCTCTTCAAGGCATGCAGGGACGGCGTTAAATACAAATTCGCTATACGGGACACTGGTGCCATTAAATACCGCAATAAAACTGGCTACTGCTCGCGCAGACGCCACAGGGAAGCAGACAACTATAACGGTCATGACAGAAGGTACAATGATCGTCGCTACCATGATGATGGTATCAGCCCCTCAAAAGCCCTTAGAATTGTAGGGCAACATGGTTATGGCAGAGCTTATTTTGTAGATCGCCAATTGCCTGTATACAAGCTGAACGCCTGCAGAGGTGGAACACGCTACAAGGTATCCGTAAATGGCTACGGTAAGATAACAAGAAGCCAGAGAATAGGCTATTGCTCTACAGGAAGCCGCTATATCGACTACTGGAGATCCCCTCGTCGCTTCAGATAACCAGGCGAAACCGGAAGGTAAGCCCTTAAAGATCGCAATATAGCCCGAAGCCACAGCTTCGGGCTTTTTTTTATTATTTTGCCCCAATTAGAACGGATCCTGACCCTAAAAGCTAATTTACCATATTATTTCTGTTGATTATCAATAGCAGGGACTTAATTTATCCCATATATTTTTATAAGGGCCTTATTAAAGAGCAAATAGCAATATGCTGAATAAGAAGAAACAACAATGGTCGACTATAGCTACTTATCCGCCTCCAACAGGCAGCAGCCTGCACAACGACATAAAATTGAGGGACAGGTATTACTCAGTGGAAAATATGAGGTACCTCTGTACTGGTATGCCCTCTTTTCTCCTCACGATATAAAATACCCCAAGTTCAATGATGAAAAAGAAGATGGATTCTGGTACCGGGAGCAACCACCATACCTGATCACCTCTAAAGAAAAAGCTATCTCAAGACTCGCTTTCAGGCAAAAATATTTATTCAAACTGCTTAATAAGGATCAAATTGTTCTTTATGATCAGTTCTCAGAAATAATTAAATCTGCAGACTATTCATACTTTCATCTCTACGCTGACCCAATTGTGCGCAGCTTTGAATTTGGAATACTAAGAAAAAAAATGCTGGATACTCTCCATAGTTTTGAGCGTTTGGAAAACCCTATATCAGACGTAGACCTGCTATTCTCGCCGATATCACATGAACTTGGAGTAGATCCCAAATCCTTTCCTCTGGCTTGGATAATGCCCACCTTTATTATAAGAAAAATACAGCATAAAATCTGGGAATGGAAAGGTATTTCAATATATGAAAGAGATACTATTCCCTTGCGAAGTGAACGAAGTTTTGTCCCTCCCTCGCAATTCAATTTAGTTGGGTCAGGAGAATCTATAGACGCTCCATGGCAATAGATTTCATTCGCAACAACAACGCAAAAGAATATGCAAACGGTTAGAAATGTTATTTTTTTTCTAACTTAAGTTAAAAAATACAAAAGAAAATAACACTGGTGCATTTATGCACTTTATAGGTGCATTACACATTTAACCAATTGAATTTAAAAGATAAAAATAAGTGTCACAAAGATTTTTAGGAATTCAGTATTCTACTGTTCATACTGGAGTACCTTTTAGTTTTCAATACGTTAACAAATTATTAATGTTAGTTGCAATGTTACCTACCTTTAGGTATTAGCCTTTTTGTCCCTATGTGAGACCATAATTAGACGTTTTAATGTCTGGGTTCCCAAGATTCCCGAAAGGTGCCCCAATGACAAAAAAGTTACAACAGTCAAACATCAGACATATATATTCAAGAAGTACAAGAGACCCGGACTTCCTGTATGATAAGGTTGACACTTATTACCAGAAGCGTGTGAAAGAAGAATTCCAGGGTACACACCCATTGAAAGGCAGCTCCCCCGGTCCAAACTCTGTACTCATGCGGAGTAATGATTATCTTTGTCTCTCAGGAGATAAAAGAATACTAAAGGCTAAAATCAGGGCTCTGAGAAAATTAGGGCATGGAGATTCTGCATCAAGAATCTGGGGGTATCACAGTCAGGACTTAATGCGTGAATTTGAGTTGCGCATGGCAGGCCTCATGAAGGCGGAAGATGGAGTTCTTTGCAACTCAGGATATTCAGCAAATGTAGGTCTTATACAGGCGTTCGCAACCCCGGAGACTCCTGTCTACATCGACATGTTAGCACACATGTCTCTATGGGAAGGCATATCAAGTGCAAAGGCAGAGGCAAAGCCTTTCAGACACAATGATCCTAATCATCTGGAACGGCAGGTTAAAAAATACGGACCAGGTTTTATCGCGGTAGATGCCTTATACAGCACAGACGGCGATATAGCTCCTCTTGAAGAGATTGTTCAGATCTCGGAGAAATATGGCTGCGTACTTATTGTCGACGAAACCCATTCTTTCGGGGCACAAGGCCCAAATGGTGCAGGAATTGTTGTTCAGAAAAAATTAGCCGACAGAGTTCACTTCAGAACCGTAGGCTTGTCTAAAGCTGTGGCCAGCCGGGGCGGTATGGTCTTGTGTTCAAAAAGAAATGCTGAATTCTTTGGGTATGAAGCTTTTCCCAATATATTCAGCACATCCGTTTTGGAACATGAAGTAGTAGGATACAATGCTGTCCTTGATATACTCCAGTCCGATGATTGGAGACCGAAAAGACTACACAAGAACCATGCATTTTTGAAAAAAAATCTGTCTGCACTGGGATACAATGTAGAAAGCAGCAAAACGCAGATTATCTCACTGGAACCAGGAGAAATTTTAAAAACAATTAAACTCAGGCAGGTACTTGAGGAAAATGATATATTTGGCTCAGTTTTCCTTTCCCCCGCAGTCCCCGATAAACGTAGCCTGATTAGGTTCACCGTAAACTGCGGTCTCTCGACGAAGCAGCTACACTACGTCATTGATGTATGTAAAAATATTCGGGAAGAAGTTAAAATGGAAGAGTGGCGTTCAACAAGACGACTAAACCGTTATATTAAATCAAACGCCGCATAACAAAATCTGTATCTGAGAACCTGGCGAAGCAGTCGAAAAACACTTCTGCTCCGCCATTAGAAAATGACTACCTGCCCTTTAGCAAAGTTAATAAAAACCTTGACGGGACACTGCTTGTTGCGTTCTTCCAGCTTAACCTGAAATACTCACTATTGCCTAACCACAATGCCTCACCACTTTTAAGAACTGGACCATTTTTAAAAATAAATTCGATAGCACTATATACTTGCCGGCCGAGTATCTGTGGCTTGGATTGTAAAGGAAGAACCTCAAGCTCATACCCTGTAAATGCTTCAAGGCCAATGGTTCTTGCCCCGATTTTACCACCATCCATATTACCCGTTAGACGAAGCCCAACCCACATCATAAATGGTAAGCTGGCCCCTGCATCACTTTGATTTTTACTCTTGAGTGTAATCGCTTTTTGAATAGCCTGCTCACTGTTCTTAAACTGAGCATGGCTGAAAAGAGTATCTGAATGACTCCAGTAATGCCCCAATGGCTTTTGTAACTTACTGATAATACCGGAAACCTGGACCACACCGATAGCCCCCGGAATACTCTGTGTCATGTTTTCAGGTTTCAGAAATGGGGAAATAACGACATGGGCACGTTGCTTTGATACAATATATTTTCCGTTATCAAGCCCAAACCCGAATTTGAGAACATCATCAAATGTTCTGAGCGGAACCGATTGCGAAACATTGATAACGATAAATGGTACTTTCTCGACATATACGAGATAAGTATCCTTATATTTTTTCAATACTTTAACAGAAAAATCCTTGATGCCATATGAACGCGCAGCAGCCTCAAGTCTTCTTGGCGTAATATATACTCGCTTCGAAAACAGCATCATATTAGTTACAGCCGGAAGTTGCGCTGTTCTCGCGGTCTGCCCCATGGATTCAGAGGTAAAAGAAGCATTCCCTGCAGCAATAACCAGAAATGTAAAGAAAATGGTTTTAAACCAGCGCATTATTTTTTCCTTTTTGCCCAACCCTAATACAAACCACTATTCATATACAACAGCACCTGTTCGGGATTTTTATTTTTATTACTTCTTTACGATGCCCCGGATGTGAGACAGCAAAATAGCCGCCCACTTTCCTGACAATTATATACCACAAGGATATCTGTTGACCTTTATGTGGGGGCCGCCGGAGGAGCTGGCAACCTGAGAGGAACAGTAGCGCTATGTATTTTAGGTAAAGTTATAACAAATTCTGTACCACGCTCCAGAATGGAGTTGCATATTATTGTCCCACCAAATCGTTCAATGACCTGCCTGGAAAATGACAACCCCACACCCGCTCCGCTTCCCTGCGAACCGGAGAAAAAAGGAATAAAGATATAGTTTATTATTTCAGCCGGCATTCCCTGTCCGGTATCCCGGAAAATAAGAGAATTCGTATTCTGACCACTTTGCAATTTGATTGTTATCTGTCCACGACCTTTGGCATGAATTGCCCTGAAAGAGTTTCTCATCAGATTAAAAAGCACATGCACCATCAGAACTTCTGTACCCCAGTATTCAAAGTCCTCTTCCACATCAATCGTAATCAGTAACTTCTCTCCTGTTCTGAAGTGATAACGCTCAATAGCCTTATCAATTGTCTCCTTAGCTGAACATATGGAGAATTCCTCGGCAGATATATCTTCGCTTCTGACATTCATCAACAACATATCAATCATCAGATTTGCCGAAGAAGAATGATCTTTGATCCTCTTCATACTGCCATTAAATCCGTCGATTTGAGAACTTGAAATACGCCCTCCGGGCCAGCCTTTTTGAACGGCCCATGCATAACAGTCAGTAAACTTCGGAATATATTTAGAGACTTTTTCTGCTTCCAGTTGAATCCCCAGAAGAGGAGTTCTCATTTCATGGGCAATATGACTTGCCAGTGTGGCCGCAGCATTCAGTTTAGCCTTGGAAATAACATCATCACTATAATTCAGAAACACAATACCAAGAAAAGTAAAGCCCAGTATGGGAAGAGCAGTCAGCATCCCTGGAGGAACCTCAAAGACCCCGGTCTGGGAAACATAGAACAGATACCCCATGGCCGCTCCGATGACTGTCGCAATAACAAGATTAATTGTATCATACATAAAAACCACAAACAGCAGGCCGGACATTGCCGAAAGTTGCCAGGCAATACTGGCTTCATTCATGAGAAGCATCGCGGAAAAGAAAAAGGGAACACCATACAGCATTGCCACATAAGAATAGAGGATGCGATACCTTCTCAGTCTTTTGGGCCAGAATGGAGAAACAAAGATAATAAAAGATAGTACAAAGCCGATACACCTCAATACGATGCTCTCATATTGTTGAGGAAAGAGATGTGTCCATATAAAGTAATAAAGCGGAAACCCGATAGTACCAATCAAAGACATAAATCTTATTTTGAACTCGGCTACCGCATGAAACTCAATATAGGAACTTTTGGCTCGCTCAAATAAACGGACAGGGTGAAATTTATAACCTATAAATTCAAATATTTTATAGAATAGCATTTACTTCTCACGGCAAATCACATTAATGACAGCATTTATATTTAAATACTTCAACCATTTTCTGGCTATACTATTATATAACCCTCGGAACAGTCACGATTAATATAAAAACAGCATATGCTCTTTATATGTTTTTTGTACAATTGAAATAAGATAACTGCAATGCAACCATACTATCATCCGACATCAATAACCATTATCGATGACGATCCGATATTTCTGGAAAGTTTCTCTTTCTATCTGAGCGATGACTTCAGGTGTCATACATTTTCTTATCCTGATGAAGGCTTGCGTTATATACATCATCAGGAGCAGTTACGCCATAAGACACAACACTATTTTCTTGAAAACACCAGACAGGCAGATCCCCGCGAAACAACAGAACACAATAATCTCAGATTGAAACCGCTCCATATTTATAAAGGCCTGCAATCTACAAAACGTTTTGAGCGTATATCTGTTGCAATCGTAGACTATGATATGCCTGGCATGAATGGATTGGATGTTTTCAGACAAATCTCATCATGCCCGATTCAAAAAGTACTTCTTACAGGAAAAGCCAGCATTGAGACTGCCATTGGTGCAAAAGAAGACGGAATAATTGATACTTTTCTGATGAAACAGGAACATAACCTGTTTAACAGAATTCATTCAGAACTGAAAAAACTTCAGAAAAACTATTTTGAGAATATCGCTGGACGGGTCATCTCGGCAAAATGCCAGCATAATATTGCCTTTATGGAAGACCCCGCCTTTCAGAGCACCTTCGAAGATCTTGTTCATAACAGACAGGTGGAAGAATACTATGTAAGTACCTCTCCCACCGGAGTACTTATGATCCAGAATGACGGAAGTATCAGTTTTCTTCACGTCAACACTGAAAAAGAGCTGTTAGACAATATTGCAGTTGCAGAACAATATTCAGCCCCCAGACAACTTATTGAGCTATTGGAAACTCAAAAAGTTCTGTCTATTTTTCCAACAGAAGGTGGATATTACCGTTCAGAACATGAAAAAGACTGGAATGAATATATTTGGCCGGCACAGCAGATAACCGGACAAAAGGCAAACTGGTATATCAGCCTAATCGATAATGATGCTCTCCCGGATACACTCTCCGGAAAAATTGCTTCGTATAATGATTTTCTCGACGCCATATATTAGACATTGACGTCAAAATAAAAAGCCAGACAGAAACTGTCCGGCTTTTGCTAATACAGGAAATACGATAGAAAACAGAACTTACGATTTTCCAGCTTTAAATTTTACGATTTCTTCAGAGAGCGTTTTATAGTGGTCGCAATCTTTGCCACAACGCTTTGCCAGCTCTTCCAGTTGCTTTTCAGCACCCTTTACATCACCTTTCTGAAGATAGCCTTCTCCCAGATACTGTCGTGCCTGATGAAAGTCAGCATTAATGGCAAGTGCTTTATTATAATATTTAATGCCTTCATCAACTTTACCGGACTTTCGGTTTGCAAATCCGATATAATTCAGGACACGTGGCTGATCCTGCTTTTTAATTCTCCAGAGTAAATCCAGCGCATTTTTATAATCTTTGGTCTCAATAAGTAGCTTGGCACCATTATAAAGGTCTTCGTCTGTTAAAACCTCTGCCGTTTTAAGCTCACACTTTTTGGTTTTTTCACTAAGAACAGCACCTGCAACACATTTCTCTACAGTTTTTGCTGGCTTGGCAGCTGGTGTATCATCACCTGCAGCATAAGCAGTACCGGAAACACAGAACATCAACGTTACAGCAACGGCAATTTTCTTTGCTATCTTCAATTCACTCACAAGAACTCTCCTTTTATAAATATGCAAAGTCTACCTGATTAATAACAACTGGAAGCCTCTGATTATTCCTTCTTTTTTTTCTAAACGAATACAAACTGGATATAATCAGGCTAACCCTATGAATCTCCTGTGTTAAAAATACCATGTATTTCCAGCACAAATGGAAAACGCACACAAAAATCAAAATTAGTAAAAAAATTCTACATTTTGGTATTGGCAAACTACCAATCTATTTGTTATATGGCGTCATTCCAATTCGCAAGGGCGCTTTCAAACTGGCTTCAGGGCCAGTCAGAAAGCAAACAATTGTTCCCCAGTAGCTCAGTTGGTAGAGCAAGCGGCTGTTAACCGCTTTGTCGCTGGTTCGAGTCCGGCCTGGGGAGCCACTTCTTTCAAAGTTTTACCAACACTTTGATATACGTACATTCAGCATATTTGGTTTCTGAATTTATCAGATATTTCTTATATTTTTGAGCTGTAACATTTCTCTTGTAATTCAAATGCACTGACCGATAATAGCAAGCTTGATCTGCACTCTTATTACACTGCAAAATACCTCTCATACACACTGGCTTGCCTGGCATCTTATCCACAGATAGACTTGTTTTTATTATTTAGTCAGTGTCACTTATTAGAGAACCCGTTGGCAGCATTATACGCAAGTAGATATTTATGGAATTAACTCAGAAAGTCATGTTACTTGGAGACATTGGAGTTGGAAAAACCTCAATTGCCCGTCGCCTTGTGTTCAATAGATTTGAGTCTCAATATAAAGCGACCATTGGCGTCGATATCTACACACATGATATAGATATTCCAGATCAGAACCATACAATAAAATTAGCCATCTGGGATATTGATGGCGACTTTGACGACAGCGTATTCAATCACATATACACAAAAGGTGCATCCTCGGCACTTGTCATCGGAGATGCTTCCAGACCTCACACCCAGACTTCAATGCAGAGACTTGCTGAAGGATTTTCAGAAAGGCTTCCAGGCCGCCCCATAGCATTTGCTTTGAATAAAATGGATCTGGCTCCGGAAGACTATAAAATGAATTTGCCAGAAGCTTTTTTAAAGCCACAAATGCCATTTATGCTGACAAGTGCCAAAACTGGTGAAAACATAAACTCAATATTCTTTTATTTAGCTGAAACGACTTTTCTCCGAAATTTATAACATCCCTATATGGTGTCCGGAACAGTGACTGAAAATAACGAAAGTGACGACTTGAAGCCCTATTTGGACACGCTTGTTTCAAAACGAAGAATAGGGTTCGCCTGGCTTGATGAAGCATTAACTGTCAAACAATGCTTTGGTGAATTAAGTCAGTGGATTCCCATAGGAAAAAACATCTGCGAAGCAACCCCCTTATTCTGGGGAATGAATAGTGAATTACTTCACCTGCAGGACGAACCTGAATGTGCTGTAATAATCCCGAAAGTAGGGCTGAAAACCAGCTGGGATGACAGCACAAAACTTTCCATTGAAATAATGTGGGCTGAAGAGGATGCGAAATACATTGTCACTCTCTACAACATCAGCTCCCAGTCTGATCTGGACCACGAACTGGCCAAGCAGGTCAGAGCCAGAAGAATAGCAGAAGAGAACTATCAGGCAGCAAAACGACAGGCAAATGAACAACAGGGTCTCCTGGGACTTATTATGGACCATGCCCCGGCTGCAGTCGCAATATTTGACCACAATATGAATTTCAGGTTCACAACCAAAAACTGGTTAAAGCTTTTTGCGCTGGAAGGTGAACCGGTTATTGGCAGAAGTTTTTACGACACCTGCCCCGGCAGACATGAAGACCGCCAGAAACATCAGGAATGCCTTCAGGGGAAACATATTACTCTTGAAATAGAAAAAATGCGCAATGGTAATGGAACCATGGAATGGGTCCGCCTTGATCTGCAGCCGTGGAAAAACGAAAACAACACAATCGGCGGTATCATAATTGTAGCTGATGTACTTACAAAACTTATACAAAAGCGAAAAGAACTTGAGCAAAAAAACGGAGATCTGGCCAGAGCAAATCAGGAACTGGAAGAGTTTACCTCGATAGTTTCTCATGACCTTAAATCCCCCCTAAGGCTCATCAGTTCAGAAGCGAACACGATAATGCAGCAGCACAGTTCGCCACAGGCAGATCAGATTATCAAACAAAGCAACAGAATGTCGTCAATGCTAGACGACCTTTTTGAATATTCACATATAAACCGCAGAAGCGAAAAAAAATCTCCAATACACCTCCTGAATATAATTCAGTCGATTGTTGCAACAATTCCGGATACCTCAAACTTTAACATCCGCTACCTCAACCTGGATATGACGATAGAAATCCCCCTGGCTCCATTCGATCTGGTTATAAGGAATCTGATTGAGAACTCCATTAGACATCATCATAAACAAAATGGTGCGATAACGGTTGAATTAACAGAAATTGATGGGCACTGGCAGTTCACAGTAGCCGATGATGGTCCGGGCATTCCTCCCGAGTTACATTCAAAAATTTTTCAGCCTTTCCAGACAGGCCCGTCCTCAGGTACAGGAAATGGCATAGGATTGGCTCTTGTTAAAAAAATGGTGGACTTACATGGAGGAAATATTGAGCTTGTATCTGATACTGATCAAAATACTGGCACAAAATTCATGTTTACATGGCCAAAATTTATAAGCACTATGTAGAGTTCAGTTGGGTTGCAGAATATAGTTAGGCTCTAAATGCAGAATACAGTTTTCTCAGATAATATATATATCATAGACGACAGTTCTGATGACAGAGAACGTCTGGAAATAGCGTTAAAAAAGAACAGCTTCATAACCAGAACCTGGTCGAATGGCTTAGTCTTCCTGAATGAACTGCCACACCTGCCCCCGGGCTTCGTTCTGCTTGATGTGAATATGCCTGAAATCAATGGCATTTCATTGGCTGAAAAACTCATGAATAACAGAACAACCTTTCCTGTAATCATGATCTCCGGACACTCAAATATCCCGACTGCTGTAAGCGCCATGAAAAATGGTGCTTATGACTTCATAGAAAAACCCTGGGACATCGAAGATATTCTGGCTACCCTCAATCAGGTCAGCACAAACATAAGCAGCTCAGAAATCATACAAAGCCAAAGATCCGGCAAAACAAAAATCCTGAATAAAATCACCCCCAGAGAAACACAGGTTCTGGAACTCCTCATTAAAGGCGAACAGAACAAATGTATCGCTTTTCATCTGGGCATTGCCGAGCGCACCGTAGAAATGCACCGCTCTCGCCTCATGAAAAGACTGGAAGTCAAAAGTTTCGCCGAACTAATCCGCCTCGCTGTCAAAGCCGGAATCGGCGACGAAAACGAAGTCTTGCTGCATCGATAAGCAAATTCTATCACTGAAAGAAATGAATATACGGCATCTGTTTCACAGCATCTCCTGTTGAAACTTCTCTGGTTCAGGCTGCGTATCACTTCCTGTTATTAGTCAAGCCAATACAAACCGGATAGCCAGAACAATTTTTTTTCACCTCAATAAGGATGCTGTGGAATGTAACTTCAGAATAGATAGTTGCATTTACTCTCACCATAAAATACGCCTTTGTAGCTGGATACTTTGCCCGGAAATCAGACTTCCATATCCTGTTCTGGTTAAGAACTTGTCTCGTTTAATCGGCTTCAGGAGTGGTAATACCCCTGTTTATTTCTCTTTACATCAAGCATATTACTCAAAAACATAACTCACACTGCAACTGCGGGAATCCACAACTGGTTCACCCCCCTGCTTTCATGCTTAATTATTAACTTCAAAAGGAGAAACACTCCTTGGACGTAACATAAATGTGGAGCTGCGTCTGTTACAATATCATGCAAACTGGTCTGCGACGGCCAACGGGAACTTTGTATGAGTTAGACAGACCTGAAAAGGGGAGTTCACTCACACTTCAAACTCCCTCCAATGTATCACCGGCAAGTGGAACCACCTGAACCGCGACTGCCGGTGATACATAATTTATTCAGCTTCCGGCTCTGTCTTTATTTCCAGAGGCTCACCTATTGCTTCAACCGTTTCTTCTTCGTAAATCAGTTCAAATTCAACACGGCGATTGCTGCTGTTTGGCCCCTTGTCATAGCTGAGCAACAACCCCTTTGGACGCCCCAGCACCTTTAATCTCGACGCAGGAACACCATATTTCATCAACTCTTTGGAAATTTTGGTAGCCCGTTTCACTGCAAGTGCCACATTGCCATGAGGAGTGCCCGTTGGATCCGTATACCCGATAACTCTGATCCTGGCTTTTGAACTCATAAGTATGCCGGAAAACTCCTTCAGGAGTCTGGCTACAAGCTCAGGATCACGAATATCATCCTCTTCACCAAAGAAAATAGCATGGCTCCTTGCCCAATCCCTGACTTTACGTCTGGGGTGGTTCAGCCGCGCCAGCAATCCACTGACCTGACCATTTATTTTCTCAACATCTTTTGCAGAAGCAGTAACTTCTTTCAAAGACGTTAGTTGTGTACTCAGCTCTCTCAACTGCTCGGAAGTTTTTTTCAAAGCTCCCGCAGTTGCGGTTGTCAGCAGATCCTTCTCTATCTCCTTCAGGCGTAAACTTATCTGGCCTATCCCGTCGGTGACTTTCTTCTGCTCAGCAGCCAGAGCTGCAACAGTGCGAACATGTGAAAAACGGGTTTCCAGAACTATAGGATGAATAAGATCCTGTATGTCCTTCACCATTTTATAGCTGATCTGTTCATCAGGCGACAACCCGGACAAAGACACCTTACTACGGTCGTAGGCCACCTTTATATCCACCGGAAAACCACTCAACTCCGCATATTTCTGAATAACGCCATCAACTTTGTTTTTTACCAGCCTGGTCTGATGCCCATCCCAGTATGTCCAGCCTGCAAAAGATATAGCCGAAGCAATGATCAGGGTCAGAAATGCATAAGCCAGAACGGGCGCACGCTTATGTTTTGCAAGCACTGAATTTATCTGCTCTGCAAGAGTAGGAAGAATTGCTTTTATGGAACGGCGAACTTCATGCGTCTCTACTTTTTCCAGAGCCCCGCCATATCCTTCAAGAACAGAAATCATTTCCCGGTCAAGAAGCTTCTCCACACGCCGGCCACTATAACCTGAAGTTTTCACCACAAGCAGACAGGACGAAGAAGCCCTCAGATATATTCGTGATGCCCCTACATCCATAGATCGCAGCTCTTCATTACCTCCGGAAAATGCTTCGTTGGCAAACTCATTAACTGCTGTCAGCAGACTGCTCATAAGTTGCTCATCCTGATCAGCCTGAGCACCTTTGCTTGTTGGGTCAGAGCGCCAGTAATCAATAAGACTGCCAGCCCCTTTCTTAATCAGAAAAAGCTCTTCAATTCGAAGCCTTCGTGCTTCTCTTAATACAAGCTGCTGATAAGGTGTTCTGGTAAACAGGCTCTTTAGTCTGAGCCTTACAAACCTGCCTGTAAGGCTACCTTCCAGCCGCCGGTTTGTTTCTTCAATAAAGTCTTTAAAAGCGTTAGATACATAGGCAGAAACCAGACGTCCTAATATTGGATAGAACGCATCAACCATCTCATCGCGTGAGTTGCGTATCTCTCTCTTGATACCCAGAACGACCACTGGTGAGATAGCATCTGCCAGCTCCCTGTGATTATTAACCTCTGCTTCCCGTAACGCCCCCGCCAGAACATTGGAGACTGTGTGTAACAGTGCTCCGTCATCCCCGATGCGCCCTTCATGTTTAAGTACCAGCTGCTCAATATCAGAAAGTACTCTTTTCTCCTGGCCAAAAAGCAACTCTCTCAGCTTGGAGACATCTTCTCCACTATTCTGGCTGTTTGTCATCCGTTGCCACCCGTTCCAGACTCTGTCCCATATTCGCAATCTTATTGCCAAGCTCAGCTATACATTCACCCAGTTGATTCATTGAAGCCTTTTGATTCTGACTGGTATTTTGGGACAACTCACTCAACTTTAGTGTAAGTTCCTGAAATTGCCTGTTGGTCTCAGTTTCAAACTGCTCAAGCCTCGTTTCAAGCAAAGTCAGTCTTTCTTTATACTTATTCTCAAACTCTCCAAAAAGTAGCTTGCGAATTTGGTCAATCTCTTGATTTTCTTCTGCTTGTTTATCCCGGTTTTCATCAAATACTTGTAGTTCTGTTGTCATCTGCTCGCACCTCGACATGCAACGCTTGTGGTAAAATATCTCAGTTTTTGCTTTTTATAGTCTGGCGTTGCAGCATAAAAATTCTCTTTTCTGTTGTTTAAAAGAGTAAATTTCCAGATTAAAATTCAACAGACAGCCTGCATTATGTCTAATAGCTGCCGTTCTTATATACAATTGCATTATAAGCAGAAAACATCATGAAATATAAGAGAATTCGTCATTCCTTATTTGTTTTTTATATAGAATAGAGAT
>JBOEGA010000119.1:0-17232 GCA_050633205.1 Methyloligellaceae bacterium
GAACCTGGTTGGAAACAACATTCAATGCTGAAGGTAATATTTCAGGTAAGGCTCTTGGGCGCAAAATTGCTCTTGCTATTAAGGGTGCCGTATCCGGTACTATGGAAGTCAGCTATAGCAGAGTTCGCCAGGAAGTAACAATCCACACGACAGGTACTGATCTTAAAGTGGTGAAAATCACTCTAACGCGCAGATAATAAAAAGAAATTATGTTTGGCAGAGGTAAATAAAACGTGAGTACAATAACAGCACCCCTGCTAAACTCCGTCCATGAGGATGGAGATTTGCAGCTAGTTGCAAATGGGCAGTGGACATCAGCCAACGCATCGGAGTTGGAGAAATTTATTGATGATGTGCTTGAGCAGTTATCATCAGTAAAACGTATCAAAATTGATATGAAAGCTGTCCGGGAATTCGATACTTTCGGAGCCTGGCTATTAGAACGCCTGCAAAGAAGCGTTAATGAAAAAGGTATCATTTTTCATATTTCTTCCCTTCCGGAAAGTAATGCCAGCCTGTTCAGGGAAATGGAAAATGTTAACCTCAAACAGAGCACCGTAAATAAACGCAACTTCGGTATCGGAAACTTTTTTGAATCCCTTGGTAAGTTAACACATAGCCTATGGCAGGACCTTCTCGCATTTATTAATTTGTTCGGCGCAGTAGTCATTGCCTTGATGCGTGTAATCAGAAGACCGCATACTTTTCGCATGACTTCACTTGTCCATCAACTGGACAGGGTAGGCCTGCAGGCTGTACCAATCATACTTCTCATTACGTTCCTGATAGGGGCTATTATTGCTCAGCAGGGGTTCTTTCACTTCCGTCGTTTTGGCGCAGAACTGTATGTCGTTGATATGGTCGGAATCCTTGTACTCCGTGAAGTGGGAATTCTGCTGGTAGCAATCATGATTGCCGGTCGGTCCGGAAGCTCCTATACCGCCGAACTTGGTTCCATGAAAATGCGCGAGGAAATCGATGCTCTCAGGACCATGGGGTTCGACCCGATTGAAGTTCTGGTTCTGCCACGTATTCTCGTCCTTGTGATTGCTGTTCCAATTCTGACATTCCTTGGTTCTATGGCTGCTTTGTATGGCGGAGAGGTTGTTGCATGGGCTTACGGAGGCATGAGCAACGAGATATTTGAAACCCGACTGAAAGAGGCTATTTCCTTAACTCATTTTCAGGTCGGTATGATTAAAGCACCATTTATGGGGCTGATTATTGGTATTGTAGCCTGTACCGAAGGTTTAAAGGTGAAAGGAAGCTCTGAGTCTCTGGGGCTTCAAACAACCATGTCTGTTGTTAAAGCAATCTTTATGGTCATTGTACTCGACGGACTTTTTGCAATTTTCTTCTCATCAATAGGAATGTGACGATATGGATCGGGATACTGTAATTAAGGTAAAAGATCTCGTCGTTGGTTTCGGTGGGCATGTTGTTCTGAAAAACTTGTCTCTGGATGTTTACCGGGGAGAAATTTTGGGAATTGTCGGTGGTTCGGGCAGTGGAAAGTCCGTCCTGTTGCGTACGATTATTGGGCTGATCCATAAACATTCCGGTACCATCGATGTTTTCGGAACCAAAATCGAGATTGAAGAAGATAAAGACCTGCAGGCAATAGGCCAGCATTGGGGCATACTGTTCCAGCAGGGAGCATTATTCTCTTCTCTGACTGTAAGGCAGAATATTCAGTTTCCTATGCGGGAATACCTCAACCTCTCTCCAAGAATGATGGACGAGATGGCTATTGCCAAACTGGAGATGGTTGGTCTTAAAGCTGATGATGCGGAGAAATTTCCATCAGAACTGTCTGGCGGCATGATCAAGCGTGTTGCATTGGCAAGAGCACTGGCACTGGATCCAAAACTGGTATTTCTGGATGAGCCGACATCCGGCCTGGATCCGATTTCAGCTGGTGATTTTGACGAGTTAATTAAAACCCTGCAGAAAACGCTGGGCCTTACAGTTTTCATGGTTACACATGATTTAGAAAGTTTGGATAGAGCTTGTGACAGGATTGCTGCTCTGGCTAATGGTCAGATTGTTGCGACCGGCCCTCTGTCTGAAATACACAAAAATGACCATCCTTGGGTTCAGGAGTATTTTAGCGGTACACGCGCCAGCGGGATAGTGAACAGAGTACATTAAAACGAAGAAGTGAGAAATTAAATGGAATTCCGCGCACGATATATAACGATTGGAGTATTCACGCTTGGTGTGATTGCTGCGGTCTTTGCGTTTGTTTACTGGTTGAATAATATTGGCGGCTTGAGAGAGCAGTCTACATACGAAATCCGTTTTCAGAACTCAGTGTCCGGCCTGGTTGCTGGTTCAGGCGTCTTGTTTAATGGTATTCGTGTTGGTGAAGTCATTGAAATGAAACTCGACCCTAAGGCACCCAGCCAGTTGAGTGCAGTAATTTCGATTAACAAGACCACGCCAATTCGGAAAGACACTCGTATTGCCATAGATTATCAGGGCCTGACAGGCGGAGCAAATATCCTGCTTCGTGGAGTAAGTGCTGATTCACCTGTTGTTGTAAGCACAGATGGTGCTATCCCGGTTTTGCTTGCGAATCTGAACGTTGGTCAGAGCTGGACACAGGCTGCTGGTGACGCGCTGGCTCGTATCAATAAGATACTTGATGACAATGGTGACCCACTAAATGGCATCATGAAAAACCTCAATCAATTCACAGCTGCACTTGCCAGGAACTCGGACAAGGTAGACGGGATAGTTGCGGGCCTTGAGCGTATGACTGGTGGTAGTTCTAAAGGTAATATTCCTCTTTATGACCTTGTACCCGCTGATAAATTTGAAAAAATTGAACAGGAACCAACCTGGCATGTGGTTGTATCCGAGCCAACAGTTCTTTTGGGTTTAAATACTGATAAAATTCTTCTCGCACCTAAACCGGGTGAAATAAGCTCTGTTGCTAATGCTAAATGGACAGATAACCTGCCGAACCTGTTTCAGACCAAACTTGTTCAGAGTTTTGAAAATGCAGGCTACCTGAAATCAATCAGCAAGCCTGCTGCTGGTGCTGACGGTACACACAGGTTGCTCATAGATATTCGCAGCTTTCAGTTGACGACCAATGGGGAACCCAAAGCCGTTGCTGAGTTTATTGCGAAAATTCATAGTAATGATGGGAAAATTGTGGCTACCAAAAAATTTAGCACAAGTGTTTCCGCAAAATCTTCCGATGCATCTGGTGCATCAGTAGCATTAGGGCAGGCATTTGCTGTAACGATTACTGAATTGGTTGCCTGGACTGCTGAAGCATTAAAAACTTGATTCGTACAAGTAGTGATCCGGTAAAATGAAGAATAGATATATTTTTAATTAGATCTTATCTATTATCAAATATGGTGAAATAAGCAGACGGGAAAATAAAACGGTGATAATGCACTGAATTTGGTTTTTATATATTCAGTGTGGATTGTTATTGCTTTTTTCTTTTCTTTTTTACATAGCGACGTATCATTGTTCAGGTTTTATATACCGCAGGTAATGTTCAAGTCTATGTAGTAGTATTTATTATGGTCCCTTGGATTTTTTAAAAAGGGATATAAAAAGAGCAGTAGGCCAAAGGGAAAGTGCCATTTATTGCTTTTTATACTGGCTACGATAGTAATACATTACCTTAGAGAATAATGAGCGCGTCAAGCAAAAAAAGGGCCGGTTTCCGCCGATTTTTATCGCAGGAAGCCGGCCTGTTTTTTATCTTCCCACCCACCCGGCAAATTTTGTAATAAAAAAATCAGTAATTTATTTACCTGTTTTATTTGGTTATTTTTAAAACCTTTGGCTTATAACTATAGATACTTGGAACAGAACACAGTTGTCTGTTACTGAAACTTAAGAGAGAGGAGTTCTTATCTGATTTCAAGTAAATGTTCTTAGATAAAAGCACATAGCAGGTGTGTCTGATTTGATATGGAAAAGGTCAAATACTAAAGAGGCATAACCAGGTTTTTGATTTGGATTTGCTGTCATTAGAACGGTTTCGTCCCCGCTCTTAGGACGCTCCCTGGAACAGTTCAGTGAATATAATTGGCTCAATGGAAACGTGCATTATTATATTCTTTGGCCGCAAGGACTACAAAAGTCTAAGCCTGCGTGCAACTACTATAACAAAGGTCAATCCCATTTTTCACTCGGTGGGATTGACCTTTTCACGTTTTGACCTTCCCCCGGCACATACCCTTTGATAATAGCAAAACTATAATTTGGACAAGTGTTCAATACTATTGTCCAATATGTAGATTATTTCTCCGTCGTTACTCTATCTGAAAATGCGTTCTGTCTCGGGAACGCAATAGAATATTAAAAACCCGAAATGTGGTTTTGTTCGGTCAGGGAGAGTGGGATGAGTTTTGATTATGTAATTGTTGGTGGTGGGTCTGGCGGAGCAACTTTGGCTGCTCGCTTGTCTGAAAATCCGGAAATTTCAGTATGTCTGCTGGAAGCAGGCGGTGATGGCAGGGATATTTTAATCCGGGCACCAATTGGTATCGTGGGAATGATTACCGGACAGTTTTCTTCCAACAACTGGGCATTTGAAACCGCACCTCAGGCAGGCTTAAACGGACGTCGTGGATTTCAGCCGCGTGGTAAGGCGCTGGGTGGATCAAGTGCTATCAATGCCATGCTCTATGTTCGTGGACAAAAGCAGGACTATGATGCCTGGGCGGATATGGGGTGCGATGGCTGGTCATTTGATGAAGTGCTGCCATATTTTAAGAAGTCTGAGAAGAACGAGCGTGGCAATGGCGAATGGCATGGTGACAGTGGCCCGCTGGAAGTCTCCAATCAGCGCAGCCCAAGGCCGATCTCAGAGGCATTTATAGAAGCTGCCGGCCAGTGCCAGGTCCGTATGAATGATGATTTCAACGGCCCGACACAGGAAGGTGTCGGCCTGTATCAGGTTACGCAATTTCACGAAAAATCCAGAAGGGGAGAAAGATGCTCCGCGGCTGCTGCATACCTTCATCCGGTCATGCACAGAAAGAACCTGACCGTCATAACATCTGCCCACGCGACCAGACTGGAGTTTGAAGGTAAGAGAGCTGTTGCAGTTCACTACAGTCAGAAGTCACAGAATAAACGTGTGGAAGCAACGCAGGAGATCATCCTCTGTGGAGGAGCCTTCAATACACCTCAACTTATGCTTCTCTCCGGTGTTGGCCCTGAAGGCGAGATCAGGCGGCATGGTATCGATATGGTTCATGAACTGCCAGGAGTAGGGCAGAATCTGCAGGACCATGTCGACTTTGTAATGACTTACCGTTCAAAGAACAGCGATATGCTCTCCATCGGTTTGGGCGGTAGTCTGAAGCTCATGGGCGAAATTATGAAATGGCGTAGGGATGGCAGCGGAATGGTTGCTACACCGATTGCAGAAAGCGGTGCGTTCCTGAGAACAGACCCTTCATTATCAGACCCCGACATCCAGCTTCATTTCGCCATAGGAATGATCAACGATCACGCTCGCAAGCTGATGTTTGGTTCTGGCTTTTCCTGTCATGTCTGCGCTTTGAGGCCATATTCTCGTGGCGAAGTTTTCCTGGAGAGCTCTGATCCAATGGCAGCCCCGGGAATTGATCCGAGATTCTTCTCTGATCAGAGGGATATGGATACCCTTATTAAAGGTGTGAAGGTCATGAGAAAAATACTCGAAGCCCCGGCAATGGAAAAATTCAGACACGAGGAACTGTTTACCAGCCCTGACATGAGTGACAAAGAGCTGGAATCACATATTCGGGCGCGTGCGGATACCATATACCACCCCGTTGGAACCTGCAGAATGGGAGTGGATGACATGGCCGTAGTGGATCCCCAGTTAAAAGTTCGAGGGATGCAGGGGCTCAGGATTGTTGATGCGTCTGTTATGCCAAAGCTGATCAGCGGTAACACCAATGCGCCTACAATAATGATAGCTGAAAAAGCAGCAGATATGATTCAGGCAAGGGCAGTATAATAAAGAAGGTAGATAGCAATGTTACATGAAATAAATAAGCTGGAGCCCACGTTTGAGCCACTGGACAAGGCAATAGCAGAATTAAAAGCCAATAAAGATAAATGGGCTGCAACAGGTATCGAAGAACGCATAGCTCTTCTGAATGAAATGCGGGATGCTCTTCTTGAAGTGTCTGAGGCATGGGCACAGACTGCTGCAAGAAAAAAACAGATTGCTCCAGGCTCCCCACTGGCAGGTGAGGAATGGTTCGCCGGCCCCGCTGCTGTGCTGTCCGGTATTAACGGATTTATAACAACGCTTAGTCAAATGAAAGATAAGGCTTATCTAAAAAAGCTACCGGTCCGGGAATTGCCAAATGGACAGATATCCGTAACATCATTCCCGGGAACATTGTGGGATAAGTTGTTGCTTACGGGAATAAAAGCAGATGTCTGGATGCAGCAGGGAATTACAAAAGATAACCTGAAGGCTAATACAGCATCAACTTATGATATTCCGGCAGAGCAGCGTAAAGGCAAAGTCTCCCTCGTTCTTGGGGCAGGAAATATATCAGCCATTGCCCCACTGGATTGCTTCCATAAACTGTTTATCGAACATCAGGTTGTAATCCTAAAGATGAACCCGGTAAATGACTATATTGCAGATTTCCTACAGGTTGCATTAAAGCCTCTGGTAGAACTTGGTGCACTTCGTATTGTTATGGGAGATTCTGAAATTGGAGAATTTCTCTGCAATCATCCTGATATAGAAGAGATACATATAACCGGTTCCGAAGCAGTGCATGATATTATTGTCTGGGGAGCAGGAGAAGAGGGCAGGGCAAACAAGCAGGCCCGCACACCACGCAATACACGCAGAATAACCTCCGAACTGGGAGCTGTATGTCCAACAATAGTGGTTCCCGGTCCATGGTCAGATAAGGACCTTCAGTTTCAGGCTGAACATATAGCCTCGCAAAAACTGCATAATTCAGGGTTTAACTGCGTTGCCTGTCAGGTTCTGGTAATGCCTGAAAAGTGGGACAGTTCTAATGCTTTGCTCGAAAGAATAGAGGAAGTTATTTCCGGTGCCCCATCAAGATTGCCATACTATCCCGGTGCAAGAAAACGTATGGATGATTTCGAAAGCCATGGTGATAATGTACTGAAATTTGAACGACCGGGTGTTGATGACTTTCTGTTAGCTAAAGAAGGTGATAGCTGGTTTTCCAATAACGAGGTATTCGGCCCGGCAATGAGCACTCATACGATTGATGAGACAGGCGCTGAAGAATATTTACGGTCTGCTATCCGGTATGCAAATGAAGAGCTGCACGGCACACTCGGAGCTAATATCGTAATTCATCCAAAAACCCTGAAGAAGATTGGCAAAAAGAAATTCGAAGCCATAATCTCGGACCTGCATTATGGCTGCATTGCCATTAATAGCTGGACTGGAGTCGGCTTCCAGATATTACAAACTCCATGGGGTGCATTTCCCGGGCATACACTTGACGATGTTCAAAGCGGTATAGGATTTGTCCATAACACTTATATGTTCGACAGACCGGAACGCACAATCGTCTGGGCTCCATTCAGGGCATCACCACGCCCGGCGTGGTTCATAACTAACAAAATGCAGCATAAAATAGGCGAGCGGATCGTAAAGTTCCTTCATAAACCTGGATGGTTGAGATTTTTGGGTATTCTCAAGTTCGGCATAAAAGGGTAAACATGCGCAGGTAATATCATACAATGCGAGTGGCAGGCTTTGCCACCACTCGTAAACTGTGCGTGAAAGATCAGTAATGAGTAAGACTAAGATGTCCAGAATGCAGGGAAAACCAGCGGAAAATAAAAGCAAACGTGAGAGTAAAAAGCAGGAGCTTGCAAAGCATACTCTGGAAACTCTGTCTGTGCTGGGCTACGCAAATACTTCACTCCGTGACATCGCGGAGCAGAGTGGAGTATCTGTCGGAGTTCTGCATTACTACTTTGAGGATAAGGTTGATCTGATCACTTATTGCGTCCAGATGTATAAAGACGCATTTATTGCCCGTCTGGACAGCAGCCTCTCTGAAAACGGTGATGATGACCATATACTCAACGAGTTCATTGAACGAATTGTGGAATCCGTAGTGAATGAAGGTAAGGTGCACCGCTTATGGTATGATATCCGGGGGCAGGCACTGTTTAATCCCGATTTTCAGGTAGTGGTCGATGAGCTGGAAGAAGCTCTGATAGCATTGAATGCCAGATTTCTGGCACGTGTAAATGTTCCCGGCTTAAGTCCGCTTGACCTTTATTTTGGAGTAGATGCTCGTTTTCGCTATTATCTTCAGAAATACCTCGCAGGACATGAGGAAGCCGTGGACGAATTACGATTGTCTCTCCATCAGCAATTTCATTTTTTCCGGTCTAAATCAGGCGAATAATGAAGCTACGCACCGATAGCATCCAGTTCTTTCTGTAGCTCTCCTTCAACCGATGCAAAAGCATTGGCCAGTTCTGCACATGCAGGCTTCAGGCTCTCAAGAGTATTGGTACCCGCTTCGACCATATCCTTGGCAAGATATTCAACATTCTTGGCTTCATCATGAACCTTGCCAATACCAAGCAGTCCACTCGCTGATTTCAGGCTGTGCGAAGAGCCGATTATCTCCGCAATGTCCCCACCATCAAGGTTGGTATCAATCGTATTCAGGTAAGCTTTTGCATCTCTCAGATAACCACCAAGAAGCACAGGAAACTTTCCTTTCATACGTTCCTTGAGTTTATCAAATACTGCTTTGTCAATATTAGTCATTGTCTCCATCCTACCATTCGATATCGGATTCTTTAAAAGAGGCTACAGTTACCTCATTTCCTGCTTCATTATAGTTAAGTTCGTCAAAACTGATCTTGTTCGCCTGGGCAATTCCACGGCCATGATTGTGCAGTGCCCGTGAAGGATCAATATCCATATACTCCTCCCAGTTAAAACCAGACCCTTCATCTGTAATAACAACCCGGGTCTCTTTTGAGTTCCGCATGAGGGTGACTTTAACCTGGCGATCACAATACTCTGGTGCGTTTTCACGACGACGCACTTCTTCTCTCCACTTCCCTGTTTTGAGAAGGTTTGTTTTTTCCTCATAACCGATTTCAAGATTGCCATGTTCAACGGCGTTCACCAGAAGGTCAGCCAGTCCCGGTAACGCGATCTCTGGATTAGGGAAACAATACGCAATGAAATGCGCCAGATCTTCTGCATCCTCAATAGACTTGATTGTAAACCGGGCCTGATCAATAAAGTTAAAGCTGGATTGGTGTTTCTTCAGTTCATTTTTCAGAAGAGACCGTCGTTCAGATTCCTTCATCGCTGATGTTAACACAGATGCAAAAACATCATCCTCATAGGGCTTGGTCAGATAGTAAAAAACCCCGGCATCAATACCCTCTTTAAACTCATCCGGACTATCTGAACCTGTAACCATTATGACAGGAAGGCGTGACGCTCTCGGATCGTTTTTGAGCTGCTTGACAACTTCCAGTCCATCCATCTCAGGCATATGTTTGTCAAGCACGATAACATCAAGCTTTTCAGCTTCCCGCTCAATGACACCAAGCGCTTCAATACCGTTTGTTGCTTCGATAACCTCATAATTCAGCTCCTCAAGAAGAGCCGTAAGGATAATCAGTGTCGTTTGGTCATCCTCAACAGCTAATACGCGTCCGGCTGCGACAGGGGTATTATCTAAAGCAATATCCTGCATGGCTATCTCCTCTATCGCTCCCTGAATGCTGAAGTTAGCGATCGGTGAATTGGTTTAAGCAGATATGCCAGTACTGTTTTTTCACCAGTAGTAATATCAACTTCTACAGTCATCCCGGGCAACACCAGGTTTCGTGCAGGGTTATTTCCGACAAAGCCTCGTGACAGGGCAATTTTGCCTTTGTAGTAACTTTCATTTTTATCATCCACAAATGTCGTGGCTGATAAAAATTGCAGAGTTCCATCAATAACGCCATAACGCGAAAAATCATAAGCACTTACTTTCACACGTGCATGTTGCCCAACTCTAAGAGTGCCTATATCGCTCGGAGGAATGCGGGCCTCCACAATCAGGATACTATCCAGAGGAACAATTTCCATGATTGCCTGCCCGGCGCTTATTACACCGCCAACTGTATTGATCTTCAGGCCTTTAACAATACCTCTGGCTGGTGCCCGGATTTCCATACGCTCAACGCGCCCCGAGAGTTTTGTCAGTTTTTCTTTATTTTGTGTTATACTATTCTGAACGGTCTCAAGGTCTTTCAGTGCATTATCTTTGAGGCGGACTTTAAGTGTTCTGATCCTGTTATTATACTCATTAATTGCCTGGCTGGCCTCAGCAATTTGTGAAGTCGTCGCCTGCATCCTTCCTTCAATTCGGTTCACTTCACTTTCACTCGCAATCAGGTCCCGTTTGGTTGTATTCCCTCGTTTGGCCAGATCTCTCCTCATCCTGAGTATTTCAGCTGCACCGCCCAATTCTCTTTTTTCTGTCTCAAGCTGGCTTTTTAATCTGTTCAGAATATTCCTTTTTTGAGCCAGTTGATCGCGTAATACATTTTTTTCGCTTTCATATGCATTTCTGGCAGAAGTCAGTGCGTGGCGTTGATGTTCGATGGCCTTTTCATCTTCCTGCGATATCTTTTCAAATTCAGGTTTTTTGTCATATGCCAGCGCCCGTAATCTTTCTGCCTGAAGTTGCAGGCTTATCTGTTGTTTACTGAGAGCACTCAGGTCCTCTTCAGCGCCAACACCGCCAAGGCGTGCCAATGCCTGCCCCTTATCAACAAGATCACCCTCTCTCACCAGAATTTCAGAAATGATGCCACCTTCAAGATGTTGCACAATCTGGGAGTAACCGCTTGGAATAATTTCACCATTGGATCGGGTAACTTCATTTACGTTCGTAAAGGATGCCCATCCTATGAATAATGAGAAGGCCACTCCGATGACAATGATTGTTAATCTCATAAGATTCTGATTAGGAAGCTCCTCGTAGAGAACACTTCTCATCAGATCATTAAGATCTCTGTCCTTATGCTCCTTTGCCACGTTTGCCCTCCCGAATCTGAGGTCTCAATTCCTGTGTCAGCTCGATAACAATATCTGCAAGAGCAATATAGTCCTGGCGGTAACTGACATAGAAAATTGTCTTTTTTCCTCGTTGTTTGCTGAGATAGTCGTAATAGTTTTGACCAATCTCGCTATTCAGGAATTCATATGGAAGTTCATCAAAAAGCATTACCTTGCTGTCTTGTAGGAATGCGCGTGCCAATGCAAGTTGTGTTTCAAAGCCGGAAGGAACCACATCATCTGCACCTTCGCCAATAGTGGAATCAAGACCTCTTTCAAGAGACTTGAACCACACTGATAGACCTGCTTCTTCGAGGCTGTAGATAATTGCCTCATCTGAAGCTTCAGGTTTGACAAACAGGAAGTTATTCCGGAGTGTTTCAGTAAAAAATTCTGGCTGCTGCCCTACATATGCAATACTCTGCCTCAGTTTTTGTGGGTCAATCTGACGAATATCCGTTCCATCGACCCTGATTGATCCGGCCTGAGGGTGATATAACCCTGAAATAAGCTTAAGCGTTGTTGACTTTCCGGCACTATTTGTACCTGTGATTGCAATCAGTTTACCTGGCTCTATTTTAAAAGACAGACCTGCATACACAGGGTCAGCATCCTTGGAATAGCGAAGGCCAACATTATTAAACTCAATCTGCCCTTTAAATTCTGGAAGCTCCCGTTTGACCCCGGTAACAGCACGCTCAGGGGTTACATCCATTAATCTGTTTATCTGTTCTATATTACGTTTCACCTGATCAAGCCGGGGAAGCATAATACAGATCATCTGCAGGGGAGAAAGTATCCGCCACGTAAGAATAAGTACGGCAATCATGGAGCCGGTTGTCATATTACCAGCCCATATGGCAGACACTCCAAAATAGATCATGGCAACACCGCCCAGCATGACCATCTCCTGGGTAATCGTATCTATTTTGGAAATAGCTTTATTATAGCGATATCCGGCAAAAGATGCCTCTGCACTTACCTTTTCATATCTGCGTAACCATGCATCAAATCCACCCGAAGAGCGCAGAGTTTCCTGCTTGCCGATAGTTTCAATATTCATATTTTCACGTTCAATGCTCGTAGTAGCCAGACGTGCAGTAAGAGCTTTAAGCCGTGACCGGGTGGCAACCAGCATAATGCCGTACAGGAGAATAATAACCAGCGGTATTACGACAAGTGTCGGTGCAATAATAGCAATTGCTGCTACAAGAATAAGCACAAACGGAAATTCAATAAAGGACAGAAAAAACTGCCCGGTAAAAAATTCCCTGACAGATTCAAATGCCTTGAGTCTGGCAAGTTGTGCAGCAACTGACGCACCCTCGGTGAAGGTCGCGGGTAAAGATAATATCCTCTCAAGAATAGCATTGCTGACAATATTATCAATCCGCGCACCAAACCATGTGAGAGATCTTGCCCGCAAAAAGCGCAATGCATATTCGATTCCAATAGCAAGCACGACGCCTGCCAGAAGATATTTAAGCATCTCTGGAGAATGTGCTCCGATCACCCGATCATAGATACTCATGATAAATAATGGAGTTACAAGAGCTAACAGACTGATAACAAAACTAGCAATCAGTACCTGGGCAAAAATACCGTTAAAGCGGAATAAAAGTTTGGTGAACCACGACCAGCCTGAAGCTGAAATTGTCTGATCAGGAATAATGTCATATTCCCCCAGATGCTCCTTGAATATATACGCCGTGCCTTTGGTTTTGTTGTCCGTCGGCTCATACACCATCGTGCCTCGAACTTTTTGAAGATCTTTCTGATCAATAAAAAGGCATGGCACCATATCTGGTTTTATATGGTTCATGGTTGTCTTCACAACCTTGGGAGGGTACCCGAGAAAAGACATAATATTCAAAAATTCTGTAAAACAGATTTTATTCATATTAGAGGGCAGGGCATCTCTTAGCGCCTTCACATCTCCCTTCCACTCAAGTTCTATAAGCAGGGGGTGAATATAGGAACCATAATCGCTTTTATGGATTTCATTATCAAATACAGCAGTTGCATAGGCTTCTACTGCTGGAGCCAGACTGGTCATTATGCTCTTAGCTCCTTTAATCTTTGTTTCGTGTTGTTGGAATTACTGTATTTGCTTTGATCTTTGGAAATCAGTATACCGTTTTCAATCACATACTCTTCCTGTGCCAGATGAATGACGTTGCGGTCATTGGAACCTAAAATCATGGAAACCTGCCCGCGCAATTTTCCCAGAAGCCTGAACACGTGGTTATAGCCATCTTTATCAAGAGATTTGTCCGCAAAATCAAACAGGATCAGGCGTGGTCTGTTTATTAAAACCCGTGCGATTGTTATGCGCTGCTTCATTCCAGGTGTGAGAAGGTCAGACTGACTATCGACCAGAACGGTATTATATCCATGCGGAAGTTTTGAAACCACTTTGTCAATACCAAGGTAGTTAGCCATGATCTCTGCCTGTTCGTGCAGTTCATTCCTGAACCCGGTCAGGTTATCCATAATTGTTCCCTGGAAAATTTCTGCCTCCGAGGGAAGGTATCCTACATGCGTAACCAGTTCGTCACGTAAGTATGAGCAGGATTCTTTGCCGTCAATCAGCAGTTGACCGGATGTAGGTTTATAAAACCCCGCAATCAACTTGAGCAATGTTGACTTTCCGTCACCTGGTGGACCACTTAAAGCAATCGTTTTTCCTGGTGCAAGATTCAGGTTAAACCCCTTGAACAGAAGAGGGCCCTTTTCCCCACCATAGGAAAACTGAAGATTTTTTATTTCCAGATGTCCTCTGGGTCTGCCTGATGAGGTCTTTGCCGCTCGTTCCTGATTTGGAACTGCGAGCAGTTCATCAACCTTTCTCTGTGCAAGTTGATACTCCTGCATTGATGTCCAGAAAGACAGGGTGCGGTGCAGGGGCTGCATGATCCTGCCGGAAAGCAGAACACAGGCAATCAGAATACCCATCGTAATCTGCCCGTCTACAACCATCAGAGCCCCCAGAGAGACCATTGATATCATCATGACCTGAGTAAATAATGCAGCGGCATTGGAGGTCTGGGCATTGATTGTATTGATGGTGTAGGCATCATAGACATTTTTTCTATGTACCTGCTCATGCCTGCGCAGTGTTGCCTGCTCAAGACCAAGCATTTTAACCGTATGAATTTTCTCCAGAGATTCAGAAACAAAATTTATACGCTGGTCATCATCATGATCTCGCCTGAGCAGCGCCTTTCTGGTGCGATACCCGGTATAGATCGCAAATATACCAAACAGGGTCAGTAATACTAGGGGAACAAAAAGCAGCACTCCAGCCAGGTAACCAATAAAAGCAAGGAAAATTGCAACAAATGGCAGGTCAATCAGATTAATCAGCGATTGACCACTTCTGAAACTTTTAAGTTTAGAAATTGCACCAAGCCGTTGCAACTGTTCACCGGCCGAGAATTTTTTTATATCCCGAAGATTAGCACTCATAATATGACGAACTGATTGGGTATATGCCAGATGCTCAAAGCGTGCACTGGCCCAGCCAATAAGTGAAGACCTGCTGAATTTAAGAAGCGCATCCAGTACAGCAATCACCAAAACCCCGGCACAAAGAACCTGCAGCGTATCAATGCTCTTGTACCTCAGGATACGGTCATAAACCTGAAGCGTTACAATAGGAACTGCAAGGGAGAATAGATTTATGGTCAGAGACGCAAAAATAAGCACAAGCACATTGCCAAAGTTTAGGAATAAGCCTCTGCCAAGCCCTCTTTGAATATGTTTTCCTTTTTGTTTATCCCTAACCATTCCCAACCCCCGGCTGTAACTTCCTGTTCTGTTACGGCCTTTTCTTTCCTTTACATCCCGTTTCCTGAATTATCGTTAGACTGATCCTCGGCATCAGATTCCATGGTCGACATATCAACTGCAGAATCGTCATTCATGACATCCTGGTTATCACCATCACTGTTCTGAGATTCAGCTTCACTGCGTTCAATAATATCAAGCCAGCTCTGAGAGCCATCTTCCTGTGTTCCGTCATTGAACGCGAAGAATTCAACATCCGCCACCACATCGGTACCGTCTCTCCCTTCGACAGTATCCTGTATGGTGTAGCTGCCATCTTCATTCTGACTGACAAGATAATCAGACTGATTTCCGGAAAAGACAGCCGTATCACTGCCTTCACCACCATATATATAGTCATCACCACCCTGGCCGATTAAACGGTCATCACCAGCACCGCCATAAAGCTCGTCATTACCACTCTCGCCCTCAGGAGCCTCATAAACAGTCTCTGTGCTGACCTGAACATCAATGGTAACATCCTCAAAGTCACCTTTTCCGTTATTATTCGGATTGTCCTCGAATCCCAGTCGTGTGGATCCATCATCATTTTCAGATGATTGCACATGGTCAGCTTCATCATCATTCAATGAAGGATTGGAGTGATACGTAGTGCCTTTCAGCTCAATAGTGTCACCATTAGTCTGGAACACCAGTGATATATCATCAGGGTCGTCATTTATATTGGCTGGCCGTTCATCATCCGTGCCGGCTTTGTACATAAATGAATACTCACCATCTTCCGGATCATAATTCTTGTAGAAGTTCTTATTAGTATTGGCGCCATTCTTGATAATGAAATAACCAACACCTACCGAGTTCTCTCCACTAAGTTCAAGGGTGCTGCTATCACCCGCGGAGGCATCGCTCGTATTTTCAAAACCGATCTGAACACTCTGTATTGTTCCGTCAGCAGCAATAGTATAGGCACCAACCGAGTTTTTATGAGATGTATCCGTGTCAACGAGTTTCATCTCAACAGTAGTTGTTACAGTAGAAACACCTGCTTGTGCGGGGTCGTCTCCATAAATAACGTCATCACCGTCGCCACCATATATCTGGTCAGCATCTCCAGTCCCTGACAGATCATCATCTTCAGATGTTCCGGTTATGATATTGCTGTCGCTATCGTCGTCATCATCGTTGTCTACACCGCCATCATCTCCGTCACCGGTGTCACCACTGCCATTGTCGTCACCATTGCCCTGGTCATTATCATCACCGTCTCCGGCATCATCATCGTTATCTGAACCACCGTCTTCGTCGCCGTCTACATCGCCATCGTCGGTGTCGTTACTATCATTGTCGCCACCGTCGCCCTGGCCATTATTATCATCATCGTCTCCAGTACCATTATCGTTACCGGAATCACCGTCGTTGTCGTTGTTTCCCTTGTCATTATTGTCGTCGTCTACATCGTCATCATCATCGTCTACGTTGCCATCGTCGGTGTCGTTATCATCGTCTATATCGCCATCGTCGGTATAGTCCTTATCGTCCTTATCGTCTTTGTTACCGTCTACGTCGTCGTCGTCATCGTTGCCGCCTACATCGTCATCATCATCATCATCGTCGTCATCGCCATCGTCGCCGTCTACATCGCCGCCTACGCCACCATCATCACCATCACCAGTGTCGTCACCATCATTATCGCCACCGTCGCCCTGGCCGTTATCGTCGTCGTTGCCATCTCCGTCACCGTTATCATTTCCGCCGTCGTCTACGCCACCATCATCGCCATCGCCGGTGTCGTCATCATCATTATCGCCACCATCGCCCTGGCCATTATCACCACCGTCACCAGTATCATCGTCATTACCGGAGCCATCTCCATCACCGCTGTCATTTCCGCCGTCGTCTACGCCACCATCATCGCCATCACCGGTATCGTCACCATCATTATCGCCGGCATCGTCCTGGCCGTTATCACCATCGTTTCCTGTGTCATCATCATTACCAGAGTTATTGTCATCGCCGTTATCGTCGTCGTTGCCGTCTCCGTCACCGCTGTCATTTCCGCCGTCGCCTACGCCGCCATCATTACCATCACCGGTATCGTCACCATCATTATCGCCGCCATCGCCCTGGCCGTTATCACCATCGTTTCCTGTGTCATCGTCATTACCGGAGTTATTGTCATCGCCGGTATCGTCGTCGCTGTTGCCGTCACCGTTATCATTACCGCCGTCGCCTACGCCACCATCATTACCGGAGTTATTGTCATCGCCGGTATCGTTGCCGTCGTTGCCATCTCCGTTACCATTGTCATTGCCGCCGTCGCCTACGCCGCCATCATTACCATCACCGGTGTCGTCACCATCATTATCGCC
>JBOEGA010000120.1:0-2005 GCA_050633205.1 Methyloligellaceae bacterium
GTAACCGTTCGGCCTCACACGTGGCCTATTCACTTGCCTCATAGTTCCAGGGCAACAGTTCTTCTATCCGGTTCACAGGATGGTCAGCAATCCGCCTAAGCACATCACGCAGATAGGCTTCCGGATCAACATCATTCAGCTTTGCAGTCTGGATGAGAGAGTACAGCATAGCTGCCCGTTCCCCACCGGCATCAGATCCTGCAAAGAGGAAATTCTTCCTCCCCAAAGCAACACAGCGTAAAGCCCGCTCGGCAGCATTGTTGTCTATTTCCAGATGCCCATGATCTGTATAGCGGGTCAAGGCCTCCCATCGGGATAGGGCATAACGGATTGCCTGTGCCAGAGGTGATTTACCTGAGACACGGGACAGGGTCTCAGTGCTCCAGCTCTTGAATTGCTCAAGCAATGGTCCGGACTGTTCTTCTCTGACAGACTGCCTCTGCTCGGGTGATAGTCGACGAACCAGCTCTTCAATTTTGTAGAGCCTGCCAATCTGCCCCAGAGCCTCTTTTGCCAGCTCAGATTTATGAGCCTCAAAAATATCATGGAACTTGCGTCGCACATGCGCCCAGCAGGCAACCTCTTCAATAGCTTTTGTTTCATACAGCTCATTAAACCCGGCATAGCCATCAGCCTGAAGAAAGCCCTTGAAGTTCTGCAGATGCTCTCGCGGTCTTTTTCCTTTTCTGTCAGGGCTGTAGCGAAAGATTGCAATTGGAGGCTCTTCCGATCCGTAAGGACGGTCATCCCGAACATAAACCCAGAAGCGCCCTGTCTTTGTTTTCCCCTTGCCTGGTGAAAGAACCGGAACAGGCGTGTCATCAGCGTGGAGTTTGCCGGACTGCATAGCCAGTTCTTCCAACTTCTCTGCCAAAGGCCGTATCAGCCAGCAGACCTTGCCAATCCAGTCTGCCATGGTGGAGCGTTCAATCTCCATTCCTTCCCGGGCATAGATCTGAGACTGGCGGTACAATGGAAGATGATCGCAATATTTGGAGATCAGAACATGAGCCAGTAACCCTGCTCCGGGCCTGCCGCGTTCTATAGGACGGGAGGGCATTGGAGCCTGGGTAATGGTTTCGCAAGACCGGCAGGAATATTTCGGGCGGATGTAACGAATAACCTTGAAGTGACCGGGAACATATTCCAGCTCTTCGGTAACATCCTCACCAAGGTTTCCAAGCTTGCCTCCGCAAGCCGAGCAACAAACAGTGCTTTCCGGCTCATGAATTTCTTCTTCCCGTGGCAGGTTCTCAGGCAGAGGTTTGCGTTTTGGTTGCTCTTTATCCGGTGTGTCTTCTGATATGGTGGGAAGTTCGACTTCAGGAGCATCCGAGAGGCTGGTTTCATTCTCTTCCAGCAGCAGTTCAAGCTGGGCAATCTCGCGGTCCAGCTTTTCTGATGAGCGGCCAAACTTCATACGTCTCAAACGGGCCAGTTCGAATTTCAGTTTTTCGTTTTGAAGTTCGACATGTTGCAGCCTGACCAGCTTTTCATTCTGTGCAACAACAAGAGCCCGTAAGGCTTCAATATCATCAGGGAGCTGGTCTGGATCAATCTGCATGCATCAGAAACTAGACGTTTCGTTCTTATCCTGCAAGTTCAGGTTTCCATGTTCGCTGAGGTGTTCGCCAGTCGATGCCTTCAAGCAACATCGCAAGCTGGGCAGACGTCAGATAAACCTTGCCCTCCTTAGCCTTCGGCCACACGAAGGTCCCTTTCTCCAGCCTTTTGGTGTAGAGGCAAAGCCCCTGGCCATCCCAGCACAGAAGCTTGATCGTATCTCCGCGGCGTCCACGAAACACAAAGACAGAACCGGAAAACGGATCCTCCTTCAGTATATCCTGAACCAGTATGGAGAGGCCGGGGAAACCTTTACGCATATCAGTCAGACCGCAGGCAATATAGATCCGTGTGCCTGGAGGAAGAGAAATCATGTACCCTCCAGAACAGCGAGAGCACGCTTCAGAGTCTCTTCGTCAAAACCTTTGCTGATCCGAATAAT
>JBOEGA010000121.1:0-9430 GCA_050633205.1 Methyloligellaceae bacterium
TAGAAATTGGGGGTTGATCACCCTTAAAATGATTAACAACAGACATGATATGAGGAGCTGCTACTATTTCCAGGTCTAAAGATGCCCATGCTGCTTCTGAACCACAGCTCTCAGGGCAGATCAGCCCAAGTCCTAAACCACTGGCTCCAATTGCGGCAGGCAATCCACCAACGACATAGCTAATTGAACCATCCAGTGATAATTCACCAATTGCACAGTATTTTTTAAGTTCTTCTATTGGAAACGCCCCTGATGCAGCCATTAATCCAAGTGCAATAGGGAGGTCATAATGGCTTCCTTCTTTTGGCAGGTCTGCCGGCGCAAGATTCACAGTGATCCGCTTTGGGGGAAGGCCAAGGCCTATTGTATTCAGGGCACCTTCCACCCTCTCCCTGCTTTCAGCAACTGCCTTATCGGGCAATCCAACTATATTGAAACGCATATTTCCTGGGCCAATATGAACCTGAACATCGACTGCTCTGGCCTCTATCCCAACGATGGCGACGGTGGTTACATGGGCGTACATGAATTGTGTCCTAGTTATGTTCCTGAAATGTTTTTATATAATTTACATAATAATTGTCAAGAACATAATAAGAACAAATTATAGAAATTGCCATAATTCAAATATTACTCTCTATAAAAATCCTTAAAATGCGATAGTTTCTTCCATGGAACTAATGCGATATAGTCATAAGCAATATTGAACTCTTTATAATAACAGTTTTTCCTTATCCAATACTTGGAAGAAGCAATAATTCTTTTTTCCTGATACCTAGTCAAAGCACCTAAAGCTTTCTCCAGGTCAGACCTTAACTTTACTTCTACAAAAGCCAGTCTTTTCCCTCGCAATGCTATAATGTCAATTTCTCCGGCACGGGTTTTATAGCGCCTGGCCAGAATTCTATATCCTTTTAACATTAAATAGAGTGATGCCAGGGCCTCGGCCAAATGACCTTTCCAGTAACTAAAACGCTTTTTTCTGATTTTGCGCCTGTTCACATCTGCTCCTCAAAATATTCTGTGCTTTAATAGTTACTGACAATATTGTAGGTTTACTTCGAATCAGTTGTCCAAGTCAGGTAATGCCAGTATTCGGGAATTAGTCAGAGCTCCCTAAGATTACGTTTATTTTACAATTACCAAGGTCTGTTTTTTTGCAGATTTCTTTATTCGGACATAGTCTCATAGCAGTGTTGTGTGCTAAATATTATTCTTACAGAAACAGATGTTTTCCGTTTTTATCAGTGATTAAATATATTCTGGAAAGCAATGAGAAGATTTAAGAAATTCTCGATGGTTTGTTGGGTGAAAAAATGAAGCCAAAAGCGACACTTAACGCTATGAAGAAATTCAGCCGCAGAGCTTTAATCGTTTGTGCAGGCCTCAGCCTGCTTGGCGCATGTACTTCCCGCCTACTTGATCCCAATGCGCCTATTTCGTCTTCAGAGAAGGGGCAGCAAGAACAGAATCTGCGCCCACTGCAAAAAAAGACCAGTGTTAAAGTTACTCTGCTACTGCCACTTACAGCAGGGAATCCCTCAACGGCCAGTGTTGCTAAAAGTCTGAAACAGGCTGGAGAGCTGGCATTATTTGATTTTGATAATCCGAATATACTTCTTACAACAAAAGATACCAAAGGCACGCCGGAAGGGGCCAAGGCTGCAACCGAGGCTGCTGTTAAAGATGGTGCAGAACTTATCATTGGACCTCTGTTTGCTACTTCCGTACAGGCTTCTTCTCCTGTGGCCAGAGAAGCCGGTATTCCAATGATCGCCTTTTCTTCAGATCAGAAGGTTGCCGGTGATGGCGTATATCTTCTCAGCTTCCTGGCGGGTAAGGACCTTCCAAGAATCATCAGTCATGCTGTTTCTCAGGGAAAGACAACATTTGCCGCATTAATACCGAAAACCCCCTATGGCGAAATTGTAGAGCTTAATCTTAGAGAAGCTGTTACGCGAGCCGGTGGCGAGATTGTAGCATTAGAAAGATTTCCTCTGGATGCCAATGGTATGCTGGCTCCTGTCAAAAAGATTTCCGAGGTCATTAAACGCGAGGATGAACCTGTTCAGGCTCTGCTATTACCAGGCGGGCCCGAGACGCTTCCTACGCTGGCTCCTCTTATGCCATATTTTGAAATTGACCCGAAGAAAGTCAAATTTATTGGAACAGGTCTGTGGGATTATGCAAATGTTGGACGGGAAAAGCCGCTAATTGGTGGCTGGTTTCCTGCTCCCGATCCGAGTGGCTGGCGCAATTTCACACAAAAATATGCAAAAACCTATGGCAAGGCACCACCAAGGATAGCCAGTCTTTCCTATGATGCTGTCAGTCTTGCAGTCTCTTTATCTACTAACCCTCAGGGGCAAAGATATTCAGCTACCCAACTAACCCGGGACAGTGGGTTTGCGGGTATTGACGGACTATTCAGGCTAAAGGCGGATGGAACATCTGAACGAGGTCTAGCGGTTCTTGAAGTCAAAAAATTTGGCTCCAGCGTCATCAGCCCGGCACCAAGTGTATTTGGCCAGGCCCAGTTTTAATTTTCAGAAGACAGGGTTTGTGCAATTTCAGAGATCAGGTGGTTTAATATAAACCACCCTTTTGGAGTTGCAGAAAGGTAGTTGTTGTCTGAATCAATAGACAATAACCCGTCACTGATATGCTGAGAAAGCTGTTTGAGGCTGACCTGATAGCCTGTCATTTCCTTAAGTCTGGTTAAATTGATTCCGGTCTTCAATCGAAGCCCCATAATAACCATTTCATCGGCCTGCTGCTCTCTGGAAAGTGTTTCACCAGCATCATGGCCATGGTTATTTTCCTCTACGGAATTTCTCCAGATTTCCGGATTTCTTATACATGAAGTTGCAACGGTCTGGCCATCAATGTTCAGGCGTCCGTGAGCACCCGGGCCGATGCCTGCATATTCTCCGTAATTCCAGTAGATGAGATTATGCTCGCATTGTTCACCCTCACGTGCATGGTTGGATATTTCATAGGCAGGCAGATTGTTGGCTTCACAAACCTGCTGTGTAATCAGGTAATGTTCTTCAGCGAGTTCACTGTTCGGGATTTTCAGTTTTCCTGCAGCATAAAGATCTGCAAAACGGGTTCCCGGTTCAATTGTAAGCTGGTAAAGGGACAGGTGGCCAACGGCCCATTGAAGTGCGGTTTCCAGTTCTTTTTGCCAGTCTTCCGGTGACTGCCCCGGTCTGGCATAAATCAGATCGAAAGAGTATCTGCTGAATGTTTCAGCAGCTATTTCTATGGCTTTCAGCGCTTCCTCAGCAGAATGCAATCGTCCCAGTTTTTTTAAATCCTGATCATTTAAAGCCTGCACTCCGACTGATACCCGATTAACGCCTATCTGGTTATAGGCCTTGAAGCGCGAAGCTTCCACACTGGTAGGATTTGCTTCAAGTGTAATTTCAGCTCCGGCTTCCAGTTTCCAGATTTTTGCTATGTGATTAATGATGGCTTCTACGGTTTGTGGCTTCATCAGAGATGGAGTGCCCCCGCCGAAGAAAATACTTTTTACGTTTTTATCGGGAGATGACTGTGCTGTGTAATCCAGCTCATGCAGATAGGCCTGAAGAAACCGGTCTTCATCAATTCCATTTTGTCTTACATGAGAATTGAAATCGCAATAAGGACATTTTGACTGACAAAAGGGCCAGTGAACATAGACTGCGAAACCGGGGTCACCGTTGTTACTCTGATGGCTCAAGGCATTCTCTTACAAACAGTTGGAAAGCCTGTGCCCTATGGGAGATTTTCTGTTTGATATCAGACTCGATCTCAGCAAATGTCTGAGTGTAACCATCGGGAACAAACATTGGATCATAACCGAATCCCAGTTCACCCCGAATTGGCCAGACTAATGTACCAAATATTTTCCCATCAAAAAATTTATGAGTTCCATCTGGCCAGGCCAAACACAACGAGCAGGTAAAGTTTGCTTTTGGAGGCCATTCGATATCGTCTTTTTTCTGTTGCAACTCGTTCCAGACGCGTTCCATTGCAACCGAGAAATCTTTTCCCGGTCCTGCCCAGCGCGCGGAGTAGATACCCGGAGCGCCATCGAGGCCAGCGACCTCGATGCCGGAATCATCAGAAAGTGATGGTTTACCTGAGGCTTCAGCAGCGGCAAGCGCTTTCAACAAAGCATTCGCGTTGAAAGTGGTTCCTGTTTCTTCAGGTTCCGGCAGGTTCAGTTCCCCTGCTGAAATCACATTCAGACCATATGGTGCTGTGAGCGCTGCTATTTCACGGATTTTTCCCTGGTTGTGGCTGGCCACAACCAATTGTTCCGATTTTTGAAGCCTATGTTCAGACATTTATGTAACCGTTAGTTTCTGCAAATTAACAAGTTCACTTATACCCTTTTTTGCAAGACCTAACAATTCGCCAAATTGTTCTTCACTGAAAGGGTCTTTTTCTGCTGTTGCCTGAATTTCAACTATGCCGCCCGAACCTGTCATGATGAAGTTTGCATCGGTTTCAGCTTCCGAGTCTTCAGCGTAATCCAGATCAAGGACTGAGGTTCCTTCATAGATACCGCAAGAGATAGCTGCAATCTGGTCTTTCAGAACTTCTTTTGTAACCATTTCCCGCTCTTTCATCCACTGAAGGCAATCATACAGAGCGACCCAGGCACCGGTGATTGATGCTGTTCTTGTTCCACCATCGGCCTGAATAACATCACAGTCCACAGTAATCTGTCTTTCACCCAGCGCATCAAGGTCACAGACAGCGCGAAGGCTTCGGCCAATAAGACGTTGAATTTCCTGTGTTCTGCCTGACTGTTTACCAGCTGCAGCTTCACGGCGCATACGGTCATTTGTTGATCTTGGCAGCATTCCGTATTCGGCTGTCACCCAGCCTTTACCTGTATTTTTCATCCAGCCCGGTACACGCTCTTCCAGGCTAGCTGTGCAAAGTACATGAGTATTGCCACATTTAATGAAGCATGATCCTTCTGCATTTCTGGAGTATGCACGTTCCAGAGTCACGCGACGCAGTTCATCAGATTGTCTTTTCGATGGGCGCATTGGTTTATTTGTCCGCTGTATGTTGATTTTATTACTTCAGGAAAACACAAGAGCGTCAGGCTATGCTTGCCCCCTGCATCCTTATTTGAGGTTTAACAACCAGGAATTGGCTTTAAGTCAGGGCTTTGTTATTGATGATACAAAGCTATTTAAGACCAAGATTTTAAAGTAGACTCAATAGCTTTCCACTTTAAGTTGTATAAACTTATTTCTACCCGCATATCAAGGTTAAAGGCTAATTCATGCTTGTGGCCTCAAAAAGGTGGTTTTGTCAACAGTTCACGGCCCTATATTACCGAAAGAGGCTATTGTGATAATTGACGTTCAGTTGGTAGCAAACTAAATGTTTATGGAGACAGGTTATCATTCTGGACTGATTTGTATGTCCGTTTTGGGAAAATATTGTTAAGCTAAAATTATGAGTGAAAATGTAAGCGAGCTAAGCGAACTTAATTCGCGTTCCAGAGAGATTTTCAGGACAATCGTTGAGTCCTATCTGTCTACTGGCACCCCAGTTGGTTCCCGAAATCTAAGCCGACAATTGCCGATGTCACTATCGCCGGCTTCGGTGCGTAACGTTATGTCTGATCTGGAAAGCCTTGGCCTGATCTATGCCCCTCACACATCTGCAGGGCGTATGCCTACAGAAACTGGGCTGCGCATGTTTGTTGACGGTATGCTTGAGGTTGGAGATATCAACTCTCAGGAACGCAAGCAGATAGAGGCCCAGATCAGTGGCAGTTCCCAGGAGAAGGCGGTTGAGGATGTCCTGAATGAGGTCAGCGATGTGTTATCCGGCCTATCAAGCTGTGCAGGGATGGTACTGACTGACAAAAAAAATAACAGGCTCAAGCATATCGAGTTTGTGAATATTGCTGAGCAAAGAGCGCTGGTTGTTATGGTTGGAGAGAATGGTTCTGTGGAAAACAGGGTTGTTCATCTGCCGAAGGGACTTCCTCCATCTGCTCTTGTTGAAGCTTCCAATTACCTAAACCATCATATTCGAAATAAATCTCTTGATGAGGCCAGAGCCCATATCAAGACTATGTTTGATGTGCAAAAGGCTGAACTGGATATTCTGACCCAGAAACTTATTCAGGAAGGGCTGGCTATGTGGTCCGGAGATGGTGAGGATAGTAAAAGCCTTATCGTCAGGGGCCGTTCACATTTGCTTGATGACCTTACAGAGCTGCAGGATCTCGAGAGAATTCGTATGCTTTTCGATGATCTGGAGACCAAACGGGAATTGATGCAGCTGCTTAGTCTGACCGATGAAGCTGAGGGTGTCAGAATATTTATTGGTTCGGAAAACAAGCTGTTTTCCTTGTCAGGGTCTTCGTTAATTGCGGCTCCTTTTACGGATAACGAGAAGAAGATCGTTGGTGTTGTTGGCGTTATCGGGCCAACACGACTAAATTATGCCCGAATTATTCCTATGGTAGATTATACAGCAAAGCTGGTGGGCCGTTTATTGACTTGAATTTTTATACCTACTAAGTAGATATTGAATAAACATTCGAACTGTCAGTCAAAACTACAATAAGAAAAAACAGGATGGTTCCACAGGTCTTTTCAAAAAAGTGAGCACTCATTCCCATGAACGACGGAAAGCATGAAAATAATCAGCCATCTTCAAAAGAAGAAGAGCTGAACGCGCAGACAACATCTCAAAATCCAGAGCTGATTGATGAGGAACCACTTGAACTCAATGTAGAGTATGGTGCTGAAGGAGAAAAATCGGCAGACCATGCTGCAATTGAAGGTCTGATTCAACAGCTTGAGACTGTTACTCTGGAAAATAAAGAACTGAATGACAAGGTTCTGCGGGTTATGGCAGATATGGAAAATCTGCGCCGCAGGAAAGACCGTGAAATTTCTGATAAAGAAAAATACGCGGTCACAGACTTTGCGAAAGAGATTGTAAGCGTTGCTGATAATATTCAGCGTGCAATAGCTTCTGTTCCTGCCGAGGCAATTGAAAATGATGCGCCTTTAAAAGCTCTTCTTGAAGGTGTGCAGATGACGGAACGCGAGCTAAACAACGCTCTTGAGAAAAAAGGCATTGTTCAGATTAACGCACTTGATACCCCTTTTGACCCTAACCTGCACCAGGCTATGTTTGAGGTTGAAGATCCGGAGAAACCTGCAGGGACAGTTGTACAGGTAATTCAGGCAGGGTTTACAATTGGAGAACGTACATTGCGCCCGGCGATGGTTGGCGTTTCCAAAGGTGGCCCGAAAGCAGTTAAGACCGAAGCTGAAGAAGTAGAGGAACAACCTGCAGAAGAAACGTCTGAAACACCGGAAGAAAAAGTTGAAAGTAAAGCGGCTGACACTGAGGACAAGCCTGCTGAAAAGGACGATAAAACAGTTGGAAAAACTGTTGATAAAAGTGCCTAGTTTTTTATGAATATCTGTAGCGGCATGCAACTGATAACTGTGTGTCGCTACAGTTGCATTTCTACTTTCCCCATCCCCTCCACTGAATTACTCATAAAAACTGATCAGGGATTTGAGACAAGTCTCAACTCTACGACTTTTCTGGAAATATGGTTTATGAAGAGATAACAGAACTCTGCATTATCCAAAGTCGACCTATGGCTTATTTTTTTGATCCAAAAGGTCTGTTCAACGCTAAAAGTCAGTGGAATCCTTTAGTCAAACAGTCCACTGTGCCATAAAAAATCAAAGATTCCCAGACAAGAATAGGGGGCAAACCGATATTTTTGTAATATTTCATTTTAATTATTAAAGTTGCCGTTTTTCACTTGATCTACGGGCTTTCGGCATTTACATCAAACCATCTTTATTGCACCGGATTTCCTGCAGATCAGCCTGTGTATAGCATTAAAAAAATGCTGATTTGCCTTGATCTTGGCGGCTTGCAGGGTCAAGGTTCCCTTCCTATATATTACGTGACAATAGGTTACTGAAGCTCAAGGGGACCGATCTCACGTAGTATGAAACTGTGAGAGACCTGGGTGCTTAACTTGTAGGCTCGGGCGGTCTGCCGGATATTAAGAGGTTTTAAACATGTCGAAAGTCATAGGTATTGACCTGGGTACAACCAACTCTTGCGTCGCTGTAATGGATGGCTCAAGTGCTAAGGTTATTGAAAATGCTGAGGGTGTTCGTACCACACCTTCAATGGTCGCTTTTAACGAGGATGGCGAACGCCTTGTTGGTTTGCCTGCAAAACGTCAGGCTGTAACAAATCCCGAGAATACGCTTTTTGCAATCAAGCGTTTGATCGGCCGTCGTTATGAAGACCCTACAGTTGCAAAGGATCAAAAGCTTGTTCCTTATCAAATTGTAAAAGCTGATAATGGAGATGCATGGATTGAAGCTCAGTCCAAGACTTACTCTCCTTCACAGATTTCTGCTTTCATCCTGCAAAAAATGAAAGAAACTGCTGAGAGCTATCTTGGTCATGAAGTGACACAGGCTGTTATTACAGTTCCTGCATATTTTAATGATGCGCAACGTCAGGCAACAAAAGATGCCGGCAAGATTGCTGGTCTTGAAGTTCTTCGAATCATCAACGAGCCGACTGCTGCTGCTCTTGCCTATGGCCTTGATAAAAAAGACGGCAAGACTATTGCTGTTTATGACCTTGGTGGTGGTACGTTTGACGTATCTATCCTGGAAATCGGCGATGGCGTCTTTGAAGTTAAATCTACCAATGGTGATACATTCCTTGGTGGTGAAGACTTTGACATGCGGATGGTTGACTATCTTGCCGATGAATTCAAAAAAGAAAACGCAATTGATCTGCGTGGCGACAAGCTAGCACTACAGCGTCTGAAAGAAGCTTCCGAGAAAGCGAAGATTGAACTTTCTTCTGCGAGCCAGACTGAAATCAACCTTCCATTCATCACTGCTGACCAGACTGGTCCGAAGCACTTAACGATGAAACTGACAAGAGCGAAGCTTGAAAGCCTTGTTGATGATCTAGTGCAACGTACAGTTGGTCCTTGTGATGCTGCATTGAAAGATGCGGGCCTTAAAGCTGGTGAGATTGACGAAGTTGTCCTTGTTGGTGGCATGACGCGTATGCCTAAAGTCATTGAGACAGTGAAAAACTTCTTCGGTAAAGAGCCTCATAAGGGTGTTAACCCGGATGAAGTTGTTGCTATGGGTGCAGCGATTCAGGCTGGTGTACTTCAGGGTGACGTTAAAGATGTTCTACTTCTCGACGTAACACCTCTTTCGCTTGGTATTGAGACACTTGGTGGCGTATTTACTCGTCTTATTGACCGTAATACGACTATTCCGACGAAGAAAAGCCAGCCGTTCTCTACTGCCGAAGACAATCAGAATGCTGTTACCATTCGCGTATTCCAGGGTGAACGTGAAATGGCTGCGGACAACAAGATGCT
>JBOEGA010000121.1:9453-9683 GCA_050633205.1 Methyloligellaceae bacterium
TGATATTGATGCCAATGGTATCGTGAATGTTTCTGCATCTGATAAAGCAACGGGTAAAGAACAGTCTATTCGTATTCAGGCTTCCGGTGGTTTGAGCGATGCTGATATAGACCGAATGGTCAATGAAGCTGAATCTCATGCTGAAGACGACAAGAAGCGTCGTGAAGGTGTTGAAATTCGAAATCAGGCTGAAGCACTTATTCACTCGACAGAAAAGAGTGTTGAAGAGC
>JBOEGA010000122.1:0-9024 GCA_050633205.1 Methyloligellaceae bacterium
CCGGATAAGGCTCTACACAAGCCTATCCGGATATTTTTCAAATCTGATATTACTTTTTTGATTTTTTCTGCAGAATTTCTTTCAGGTGTTTTCGGGCAGATTGTACTGACGAATGTTTTTCCGGGTGATTTTTTTCATGTATTGCCAGAGTTCTTCTTGCTGCAGATTCTGCTTCAGGCAGGCGGTTATCGCTTTCATACAAATAGGAGAGGTAGTTGAGAGTGGTAGCAACACTTTCATGCTCTTTACCCAATTTTTTTCGGCAAGTTTTATATTCTTTAATGCCAGCTTTATGCCTCTCTTATACTTCTTCTTGTGCAAGGAACTGAGAACCTCAAGGTTTATCAAGAAAATGATTTTCTTTCTAGTATCCTCAAGATACTTGCTTATTTTCTTTATTAAGGGATCTCTTTCCGGATAATGTTTTTTTATAAGCACAAGCAGATTTGCAATAATTGGTTCTGCTTTCTCGGGGCGCTGAACAGTATTGTAGAGAGAGGTCAATTGTAAAATAGTGAGAATGTGTTCCTCGTGTTTTTCTCCAAGCGTACTTTTTGCAATAGGCACTATTTTTTCAGCCAGCTCTATACTTTCCCTGAATTTTCCAGATCTGGCGAGTTGGTCTACTGCTTTTCTTTGGCTTAGTATATGATCTATATCTTTTGGGGTTGGTTGCGAGAATGCTAATGAGACATTCAAGCACAGAAATATAATTAAACTCATGGTGAAACGCATTGCAATGGCACTTTCATATAATTTCTTTTTATCTAATAAATTCGATAAAACAGTAATTTATCATTTTTTTGTTGTATTTTAATACCTACACTGAGTAAGTCCGGAAATAACAAAAGGAGGTGCTGGCATGAACAGTCGGTTGCATTTGCAAGATATTACTGGTGCATGAGTTTACGCATAAGGTGAAATACGCTGGCCGCAAAAATTCTGAGATGATGGGGTCAGGGCAGAATGCCCGGCCCCGCGGAGGAAACGGAAACCGGTTTCGGCTGCGGCGGGGTAGTTTTATCCAGGCTTTAAATATGCAGCTCACAAAACCCCTACTCCGTCAGAGCTATTCGCCAAACCAGCCCCAGACAACAGCCCCTCAAAATAATCAACAGTCTTCGCAAGGCCTGCTTCCAGTCCGGTCACGGGTTTCCACCCAAGCTCCGACCGGGCCATGGTAATATCCGGCTTCCTTTGATGCGGATCATCGACAGGCTTTGGCTCATTGATTATTTCTGATCCTGATCCCGTTATCTCAATAACCCTTTGCGCCAGCTCCAGTATGGAAATCTCATGGTCATTGCCAAGATTTATCGGGCCGGTAATATCATCTGCAGTATTCATCAATGCAAACAGTCCGTTGATCAGATCATCCACATAGCAGAAAGACCTGGTCTGCCCCCCATTACCATAAATCGTAATCGGCTTGTTCTGCAAAGCCTGAAGAATGAAATTGGAAACAACCCTGCCATCGTAAGGGTGCATATTTGGTCCATAGGTATTGAAGATTCTGGCGACCTTGATCTTGAGCTGATGCTGCCTCCAGTAGTCAAAGAACAATGTCTCCGCACACCGCTTGCCCTCATCATAGCAGGACCTCGGGCCTATCGGATTGACATTCCCCCAGTAACTCTCCTGCTGGGGGTGAACACTCGGGTCGCCATAGACTTCACTGGTAGACGCCTGCAATATTTTACATTTAAGGCGCTTTGCCAGCCCCAGCATGTTAATAGCCCCGTGCACAGATGTCTTTGTTGTCTGAACAGGATCATACTGATAGTGAATAGGAGAGGCAGGGCAGGCAAGATTATAAATCTCATCCACTTCCACATATGTCGGAAACGTAACATCATGCCTCATTAACTCGAAATTCGAATTACCCAGAAGATGCTCAATATTCCTCTTGTCCCCGGTAAAAAAATTATCAAGGCAGATAACCTCATGCCCCTTGTCCAGTAACAACTGACAAAGATGAGAACCAAGAAAACCGGCTCCCCCGGTCACCAAAACACTTTTTCTGCCTAGATGCATTCCCCTGAAATTCCTTAATTAGCTTTTCTTCTTTTTCTTCTGATTTGCCGAGGAATGCTTCTGAAAAATGTAAGCATAATTTCATAGTAGGAAATCAAATCCCTTGCTTCTTTTGACCTGGCCCTGATTGAAAATAACCTTCTGGCAGGAAATTCTGCACAGGATATTTTTCTTAAATGCTTGTTTCCGAATAACTCACGGCCCCCGTTTTCGATAATATTTAGCAGTGCCAGAGCCTTCATCTCATACTGTAAATCCTTCGAATTACCTCTCCCAGGATTTACATTATGGGCAATCACATAATTTTGCTGAAACGTATTGTTCTCATGTACGCCTCTCTGAACGAGAGGTTTGTCATACATTATTGTTCCACCCATATACCTGCAACCTGTAGCCAGATACGCATCGGCAAACGCTTTAATATCATTTTTATGAACTGGTTTGAGAACCTGAACAGCGTCTCTCCTGAACATCATGGAACTGGTACTACTCCAGGGCCACCGACCATCTCGCCAATCACAATACCTAGCTTTGTAAGCAAAACCGGCTTCAGGTGAAAATTCGGTCATGCTCCTGTTCAGAACAACCGTTGACGTAATCTTCCTGCCATCGGCTGTAAACATCTGGTTGCTGCAAACCATGGAAACATATCTGTAGGGATTAAGATGCACGGCCAGCATTTCTTCGAGAAAAGTCGGCACATATTGGTCATCAGGATCAAGCAGACAGTAAAAATCAGCATCAATTTTCTCAACGCCTGCATAAAATGCCAGTAACTGCCCAACATTCTTCTCCAGCATGATGTGCTGTATTTTTTTCTCAGCTATAGAACTTAATTCCAGAATATTCTGCCTGTGCTCTTCATTGCTGCAATCATCAACCAGAATAATCTCAAAATTGCTGTATGTCTGGGCAAGGGCAGAATTTATCGCTCGCTCAACAAAATCCGAATAATTATAATGGGTGATGATAATGCCGACTTTAGGTAATTTAGTATTGCCAGACGAACAAGTTAGCGTTTTCCGCTCTACTTGCTTTAAGCTAAAATTATCCATTTTTCCCCCAATACCTTAATCCCCAAGTAGAAGAAATGCCTGCCCATATAAGTTTAACATAATGCTATAACTAATTGTTATATCAATACATGTAAATTGAACAACATTTATTACACACAGGAAATTTCCTATATCATCTCCCCCGCCGGACTGGTTTTGTAAGCACAACTATCCGGTAGCGTGCCCCCTCCGCAAGGACGAGCAAAGAGCTCTGCGCTAATGGTCAACCTGCATCTCTGCGCTCCGGCTGTATATGCTCCTGCTCTGCAATGAAGCGTCTCTGCATGTGGGCTTCATCAAGATGATGCTGGGGAAACAATATCAAGTGGGCTGGTTTTTACAAAGTTTTGGAAGATAATTCTGAGCGGCAAGAACATGGCCATTACTCCCTAACTATCATTCCCGCTATTTACCTATAGTAACCAGGGTACTGTTTTATAAGGATGTGCCAGTATCTCTTATGTCGTCATTACCTGCCAGAAGAACAGGGCATATCCCAAAAGAGAGCCGGATTTCTTTTTGAAGTTCAGCATAATTAGCAGATCTTTGCGTAGTGTTTATTCCGGGCGGGTTCTCAGGAGCTGCGGGGTTCTGACGAGTTTGCCCCATCGATTGTTGTAGGGGTGGATGAAGGGGACGGTGCCTTTTTGATTTACGAGTGTCTGGTTGAGGTTGTGCCAGTGGAACAGACCGCCGTCGAGATTATGCACGTCGGTTGCGCCAAGCTTTTTCAGGTCTTTGGCAAGGCGTGCAGCAAGGCGTGAACTGCGGACGCCGACCGAGCAGTAAAAGAGCACCTGTTTTCCGGTTATCCGTTCACCGTGCTGCTTCAGGAATGTGTTTGAGCCTATGCCGGGATCAATACGGATGGAGCCCGGAATATGGCTTACGTTATATTCAGCTTTTTCGCGGACATCGAATATAACGATATCCTTTCTGTCCTGAAGGAAACCCGCCAACACTTCTGCCTGCATGTGGTTGATGTCTGCATAATCACGGCGAATGTTCTGTCTGAGGTCCTCTAAAATAGCGGGGTTTGCAGTCGCATAGCCAGAGGAGAATATCAGGGCAATCAGGAACAGGATTATGCGGTCAGGAGGGTTCACTTCGCTCTCTTATTGTTATTGTCAGGCTATACTGCTGATAAATAGCATAAATCTGGTTGGGTGGCGGTAAAATTATGGTGAGGTGGAATATCGCCGGGAAGTCGCTGGATGCCTCTTCCGGCATGGTGTGTTGATACTGCTACGTCGTTCAAGCCAAAGCTTTCAGTGCGCCCTAGCCAAGCGTCACTTTGCGTTTTACGGAGCATTTTATGCCCCAGAAGATGAAGCGCAGCAAAGCTCCGATTGTCAGACCGACCAGCAATAGAAGCATGGCTTTCGGGCTGAGCTCGCCCAGCAGTGTTGCATTCGCGTGATTAGCAGCTTCGGGGAAGAATTGTTTGAAATAGGCACTAAACAGGCTGAGCACATCGCCGGAGAGGGACACCAGTGAGCCATAGCTGTCAGCACTCAATTGGGACAGGCCGAAATAGACGGCCATTGCGGCGATCAGTTCGAGAAAGACAGTTGCTATGAACTGCAGCAAAGTGACGAGTGTTATCAATAGGACGCGTAATTTTGTAGCCATGGTGCCTGCCCTTTTATATCTCTTATTGTTTTGTATTCCTGCCCGATTATTTATGATCAGGATCTGTTAATGCATAAAGACAGATCGCGGATTTATCAAGTGTAAGAGGTTTAGCATACTCATTGCAAATCCGTCATTGCATGAATTCAAGTGCAAAACACTCATTTGTCTTATCTTTTTGTACCGGTATATCTTCTCTGTGTGGCTATAATTTATTATAAGGGCACCAAACAAATACGGAAAGAACAACCATGGCAGTCACATTTGAGGATATCCAGCAGGCATACAGATCCATAAAGTCCGCGACTATTCGGACACCAACTGTCAGAGCTGCCAGGCTTTCCATTCATCTGGGTATTGATCTCTATCTGAAACTTGAGAACCTTCAACATACGAACGCTTTTAAAGCGCGTGGTGCTCTCAACAAGTTGCTGACGCTTGATAAGGCAGCCCGTAATGCGGGTGTTATTGCGTGCAGCGCCGGAAATCATGCGCAAGGCGTTGCTTATCATGCGCAACGGCTGGGGATACCGGCGACCATTGTCATGCCGACCGGGACACCATTTAACAAGATCCAGAAAACGAAGGATTTTGGTGCTGAAGTTGTTCTGTTTGGCGATACATTTGATGAGGGTGTTGCCGAGACCATGCGGCTTGCCGATTATCATGGATATACATTTGTGCATCCGTTTGATGATGATGCAATTATTGCAGGGCAAGGGACGCTTGCAATTGAAATGATGGAAGACTGTCCTGACCTCGATACGGTTGTTGTTCCTATTGGCGGGGGCGGGTTAATTGCGGGGGTTGCGACTGCCCTTAAAGCTATAAAGCCCAGCATTGAAGTTATCGGCGCTCAGGCGGAGCTGTATGATGCGGTTAAAGCCGCCAGAGAAAACAGGAATGGAGTAGCCGGTGGCCCTACTCTGGCCGAGGGTATTGCCGTGAAGTCGCCTTCCCAATCCAATATTGAAATCATCAACCGTCTGGTTGATCGCGTAGACAGTGTCGGTGAGGCGGCAATTGAAGATGCCGTTTTTGATTTTCTATCGAGTGAGAAACTGGTTGCAGAAGGAGCAGCCGGGGCCGGGCTTGGTGTTATCAAAAACAATATTGATTTCTATAAAGGCAAGAAGGTTGGGCTGGTCTTATGTGGAGGCAATATCGACTCCCGCCTGCTATCCACCCTGATTATGCGCGGACTTGTCAGGGATGGCAGGATTACCAAGCTCCGCTTCGAGATAGACGATACGCCCGGTCAGCTTTCAGATATTTCCCGGATTATTGGAGAATCCGGTGCGAATGTTATCGAAGTCGTGCATCAGAGAATGATGCAGACCGTTTCATTAAAACGGGCCGAGCTGGATATTGTTATTGAAGCCAGAGATGCGCTGCATGTCCGCGAGCTGGTGAAGACCCTCACGACTGCCGGGTTTGTTGTGCATGTTCGGGATGATGTTTAGGATGTCTCTGCGGGAAAGAGCATTCTACTCCTTCTAATGGTTCATGAGCGTCGTGTTATCAAGTGCTTGCGACTACTGTTTGTATTTAAGAGTTGTGGGCACTATTGTTTTTTTGGGAAGCTAATGTTATTTTTTAGTAGCACATGAAGTTAAAAAAGACCCTGCCTATGCATTATTTTCTTAATAACTTCTGCAGAATATTTTACTTCCATGCTTTTTACAAATTCATTCTCAACTGCTTTACAGTAGGACAGCCAACCTCTAAGTTTATTCGTATTTAACTTAGACAATTTTCCAAGTGAAAAATGATGTATCATTGCACTGATCTTTTTCTTTTTATCTCTACCAATTGATATTTTATGCTCTGGAGTAATATTTAAACCTGTTATCGTTACCCGCTCCTTAAATGAGCAAAATTTTTCTTTCTCCTTCTTTAATATTAAATTGGGCTCCTCAATATCAGAAATCACGTCGAGCAATGCATCCTCAATAAACTTGATTTCATATTTTTTACTTGAAGAAAAAGTTATATCATCCGCAAATCGAGTGTACACAATGCCATAGAGGTTCGCCCATCTGTGGACTGCAGTATCAAATCTATACAAAAGTATATTTGATATTGTTGGAGAACTCGGCGCTCCAACACTAAGTTGAAATTCCTCGGCAAAGACAGTAGTCATTAGAGTCAGAAGTTCGGGGTTATCATTTCTATTAAAGTTTTTGTCTTTCAACTTCCTATATATATTCCTAGTCTTTTGTTTTCCTGAACTTTTATCAAATCTAAAAAACGTCTTAATGTATTTTATTCTGTCTTTCAGGCTATAGCCAGCTTTATCTAGGAATGAATTGAAATCTTTTGCTTTAATTGAAGGGAAAAAGTTCTCAAAATCAAACTTATAAAAGTAGCAATTATCCTTATGAGCAAGAGCATTTTCAAGAATACCATTTTTATATTTAATATAGGCTTTTGCACAATCATGGATAGGAAAGTCTGCTGACAATTCTTCAATATCAATTCGTTGCAGGTTCTTTAACTGAGATGTTGGCTGCGCAATTACCCTAGTGCCTCCGCTTCTCTTGGGAATCTTATATACTTTGTATTGTAATGGAGCTGTTTCTAATAACGTTTGAATGTCTTTTTCTTTGAGGGGGAAAGCTTTCTGCAGCCAAATTATATCAGATTTCTTTTTTTCTTCCTCAAGAATTGAAATTTTTGTTTCTTCGCGCGCATCATAAATTTCATTTAGTATTTTTTTCCTAATGGTTGTAATCCTAGTGTAATTAGCGGCTCCCTTTGCACGGTATTCTAGGTAGTAATCCTGCCTTACAGAAAGAAAATATGTTTTGCTACCTTTCGTTCGCTTCTTTATTAAACGTAAGCTTTGTAAAACGAAAAGCATTTCGTTAAACAATTTGCGATCGTCATTAACCTTTTGTTCAGCAGTGTCGAGAGTTTCAAAGAAAATCTTTCTTACTTCTTTTTCTTCTGCAACAATTAGGGTGTTGATAATATCAATGAGCAAAAGAATACGGAAATAACCTTTTGACAAGTCGCATTTTGATGTCCTTGGTCGGCATTGCGCAATGTCTTCACATACATCTGCTATATCATTTTCAGGATTATCATCGTCAATGCAATAAGCTCTTCGTCCAACATTATCTTCAAAGTTCTGTATTGGCCCATAGCGGATAAATGAACTGGATTCGTTTCCAGAATAATACTTTTCTTTTATTATGATATGTAGCTTATTTCGAATGGCCTCATTACTAACAAATGCCCCCAATTCAGCTATTGACCCAAAACTTTCACAAACCAGAGGAATAAGAGATACTAAAGCTGCAAAATATTTTTCTAATTCGAGCAAATCTTTTGCAAATTCTTGACCTCCTTGCCAATCCATAGCTTTTTCCGCAAGAACGACATTGTGCTCACGCTCTTCTAAGGCAATTTTTAGTTTTGGACGAAAATTATTATTATCAGGATCATCATTGCCACCGCATAAAAAAATCAACTCCGGTGGGAGGGCTGTTCTAACTTTTGAGAAATCTACCGTATCGAAATATCCAGATATTACAGACAAGTAAAATCCCCAAAAGTAGAACTAGTCTTTATCTTTAAAAACGAGATATTGGATAAATTTTAGCATAAGCATGGTCAAATTTATCCAATATCTCGGTATAAATCCAACCAATACATTAAATAGCTTGATGAACCACCCAGCAGTAGCCAATAAATCCGCATAAAAACTATGTAATAAATTACTTATACAGCTATAGACGTCAAGAATTAAATACAATGTTGTTTACGATATACATATTATTTTTAATAGATAGCGTTTGTTATAAACAATTGCCGGTACTTACAAACAACCACTGATCAAGGTTTCAAGTAATGGCAAAATATACTTCGCTCGCGTGATCATTTTGCGGGTACCCCGAAGGCATGAGGACGCATCTTTTAAAATTACTTCCCTCAAAAAATTAGTACCTTCATCTTTCAAAAATCACCCCCAAACCACCAACGAAAACTTCCCCCGGGAATCGAACGTGAATGGCGCGTGAATCGGCGTGGGTTGAGCGTGGTTAGGAGGGGAGTAGACGTGAATGAAACGTGAGTGACATTATTGATTTTAGGATTGAGAGGCAGCCCTCCTTCGCCTTCCAGAGAGCAGGCAGGAGGAGGTATAGAGGCCTTGCTTTTCGGTGTGTCCTTACCGGGAAAGTTTATCAGTTTCAGGCTGTGATATCGTATGAATGCTGAAAGGTGTTCTCGGCAAGGGCTGTATTTGGGTTATCCTTTGCAGCCTTTTTGAGTTCGGTGGTTAGATCAATGACCTCCA
>JBOEGA010000123.1:0-20555 GCA_050633205.1 Methyloligellaceae bacterium
GATTAGGATAGTCCTGGTGAGATAGTTTGGAAGGGAGGTAATCGTCAACCAGTTTTCCCTCATATTTAACCGGGAGAAAATGAAGCCCGCTTGAGGGGCTGAGTTTTTGATAATATTTTACAGGCTTGCCAACTACAAGAAAAGTAGCTGCAATTTCACCATTCTTTGTCTTCTCTATACCTCTTTTATTATCAAAATATACTGGCTTGGGGCTGATGTTAAGGAACCTGAACAGGTTCTGCGCTGTAATGTCTGTCGCACTGCCTTTGTTCCAGAGGTTAACTGTTTGACCATCCAGGTCTCTAACATCTTTGATTTTACGGTTTGCAATTATATGGAGCTCTGAATCATATAGTTTGGTAATATACTGAACTCTTTTCCGAACATTCCTGAAAAGTTTTCTTGTTTCAATATAAGAGAGCACATCAGACTGAACAATTGCCATATCTACACCGCGTAGATACATCAAATCCTCAATATTACTGACGCCACCTCTTCCCGCAATCGGAAGAATGCGAATGCGTGGCGCTTTGTCATTATCCAGTACAGAGGCAAGGTCTGTAGCGACATGAAGATAGGTGCCAGTGATTCCTCCGGAAATAATGCCAAGTGTCCCGCTGTTCACTCTGCGCCGGTGTAACTCTGTAATACTGGGGGGCTTTTTTTTAACTTCAGAGGCTGGAGTTTCGCTGGTTTTGGATTGTGCGCGCAGAGCCGTTGGTGTGGTGAGCTGCATTGATACGGTCGTAAATAATAAAACCAGTAGCTTCATATGGTTTCCAGACGTCATCTAAAATCTATTCCCCTCAGTCATTGTCATGCTTGTGGTATCAGAGCATAAAGATCAATCTGCATGCGGATAGAACCTTTATGTTTCAACCATCTATACTTAAGTCTGAGGAAATTAGTCAAAAAAAAGGAGGCACTGAATTAATTCCTCATAATAATGAATAATGGCACTTTGTTCACAAAAAATACCGAAGCCATGCTCATTTCCGTAAACCGGAATAAATTAAGGCCAGCCGGTTAAGTGATTATGACAAAAGTAAAAAAACAGCTTCAGGTGAAAATGAGCAGGGCGTTCTTGAACTTTTATCTATCAGCACTGTTAGTACAAATAAGTACAACAAACAATAATCGTGAATAAAATAGTATGTTTCCTATTATGACTATTGAAAAACATGGTTAAAGAGGTGAGTATGCATTTGTGTATAGTATTTAAGTTGTTTATACTTAAGTTAAACTTATAAAAAGTGCAGAATAGATGAAAATACTTGCCGCTACGCAAGGGGCTTCACTGCAGATAATGCTGGGATTAAGCGAAGCCATCCACAAGCAAATTCCTCACGAACTGTCGCTCATTGTGTCTGATAGCGCTGAATATATAGACATGCTCCATAATGACGACCATTCAGAGCGTCTGGATAAATCGGATGTTCTAAAGGAATGGGAACTTTTTGACGCCTCCAGAAGCCATGACAGCTCGGAAAAAGAAACCACCTATTGGGAGGAACTTATCAAGGAACCTCTGATGTGGACGTTGTTTGCGGACAGGCATCTGGCACAGGGAAAGTACAATAAGGTAACTCAGAAATATTCACCCCGCTTACCGGATGACCGTATGATACAGATTATTTCATATGGCTATAAGGCAATTGATGAATTCTTCTACCTTCAGTCGCCAGATCTGGTTTTGTCATTCGGCATTACAACCTATTGCGATTACATTGCAAAGAAAATAGCCGAAAAACACGAGGTGCCATTTTACATTATAAACTCTGGGAAAATCGGCTCTAATATCAACCTGATAAAAAATCCGGCTGAATGGCCATTCTCTGTATGGACCGACTTTAAAAAAACATCTCATTTGCTGGATTGTGATTCTATCCCCCTTGAATGTGTGAACAGGGCGCAGAACTATGTGCAGAAAATACAGGAGAACGGCTTTAGTTGCGAATATGGAGAGACAGCCACTTCTGCGCAGAAATTTGAATGGATAAAAGCCTTTAAGTCTGTAGCCATTGGGGCAGCACAGGCATTGCAAAAAGGGCGCGATCCAATAATTTCAGGGGACCATTATATCGACGGTTATTTTCGTACAGCAGTTTACCGGGAAGTTATTCATCCCTGGCGCTCATGGCGCGTTTCTGAATATCTTAGAGAGCGTTATATTGATCCGGAAAACCTTCCAGGTGGTCACAGGAGAATTTTCTACCCCCTTTATTTTGAGCCGGAATCCTGTCTCTATACACATGGTCTGCGATTTCAAAACCAGATAGAAACCATTCGTATGCTTGCCGGTTCCTCTCCTGCGGATTGCGAAATTCTGGTAAAAGAACATCCGAAATCAAATGGGTTCAGACCACTTTCATATTATAAGAAACTGCTGCAGATCCCCGGTGTCAGGCTGGTGCCGCCCAATATGCCATCAAATCAGGCAATAGCTCTGTGTAATGCCGCCGCAGTAGTTGCAGGAGCAATAGGACTTGAGGCCGCAATTCTTGGGAAGCCCGTTTTAATTCTGGGCAGGCCTCCTTATCGTCATCTCGGTAAGCCTCATTTCCATGTGAACAAGAATCCCTGGAAATTGCACAGAACGATCGAGGCAATTCTTGATCCGACAACATCTGATGCCATCAGGCGTGCAGGAGAAGAAGTGTTTATAAGGTTGCTGTCCATTGTACTGGAAGACAGCTGTCCAGCAGATTTGAATGCCCTTTTCATAGAGAAAAGCGGCAGGCAGATAGCAGATATGTTTGGAGAGAAAATGACCCGGCGCCAGCAACTGGAAGGTCTGATTGTATATCTCAAATCAAAATTCACGGAAATTGAAGAAAAGAAAGTAGAAGAGAAGGTCGCCTAGACCCGGTAGACCTCCCAGAGCCTATTGCCCGGAAGTTTTCCTCTTATGTCCCTCGATAAATAAATGCACTGTGGCCAGTGCCCAGCCAATTAGAAACCATGTAAAAAGATTCTTGTGCTGCCCAAAAGCCTGAGAATAGGTTGATATTGGCCAGGTTGTAACAATCAGTATAGTCAGTCCAGTCACCCTTGGAACATTAAGGTGCATGACATTCCATCTGTGCAGCACCGGACCTGTTAGTGAAATAATCAACAGAATAAACAGGCCCAGACCAATAATTCCTGTTTCGGCAAAGACCTGAATATAAAGGTTATGCGGGTGCGGGAAGCAATGTTTGATGCCTAGTATCTCCAGTTGTCCTGCAACTTTTAGCTTCTCACAGTAAAATTCATAATTGCCAGCGCCCAGTCCCATAACAGGATGGAGAAAACCAGCATTCAGGCCGCCAATCCACGGGTCATAATAATCGCTGGTCGGAAGCCAGGGCAGGCGTAGCATAACCTCTTCTGTAAACCGGTATAATAGCTGACTATTCGTAGCCAGAACACCGGCAGTGATCAGCACACAGGCACTGCCAAGGAGCAATAACCTCCATGACCAGAAGCGGGAAAGCAGTACAAACAGTACACATCCAAATATCATTGATAGAGTTATATAAACCTCGCCGGTTGAAAGCGTCGTTCCAACAAGCAGTACAACAAGAGGCAAGGCCCAGTAAAAAGTAGATGGTTTATTCTTCAGTTCACCAAGTGCCCACAGCACAACGGGCAAGCCAAAACCAAGCATATACCATCCGGGTTTTGGATTTTGCGCCCATGTTCCCCAAAGCCTAATTGCATCAGGGTTGCTAACCCGCTCAGCCAGTAATATCACCGTAAGCAATAAAACACTGCTGATCAGAGAGAGCAGCATATGCTTCCAGAGTCGCTCTGACTTTCCAAGCCAGCTTATGAGAGCCGCAGCAAATATTGGAAAACGAATCCAGATAAGAGAATGTTCCATTGCTGAAGCGGGCCATGGCGAAGTGGCTGATACGAGTATAAGCCAGGACCAGAAAACAAGGCTTGCTCTGAACCAGATCTGCCTGGCCCATTGCCATTCACGATTAATCGCTGACCGGGCCAGAAATATAACCGAAATAAAAACCAGCCATATTTCGGAAGGTGCATTTCCTGTCAGCGCTATAAAAGGACCTGAGAGTAGCAAATATTCATGCGCACGATTCAAGTTTAAAGGCAGTGATATGCGCTCTGAATATGTATTGATCATGAAATTTATACTTCAATATTATTATGTAATAATCTGTCTCAGCAAAGGAAATACATTGATATTTATCATTTATGCAATGCTAATATGGAGTTTTTACTTCTTTTCAACATTATTTTTCTTTGTGTTAAAGTTGATTTGCAGAGGGTGCAGGGGGATCCCATAGCAATTTCTTTGCTCAAAAAATATTCCTCTGATTGTTAATTTTTCAAATAATGATTAGGCTGTTCTTTCAATAACAAAGGCAGGGAACAATGATTGGTAAACTCAACCATGTAGCAATTGCTGTCTCATCTCTTGATGATGCTGTTGCTGTCTACCGTGATACTCTTGGAGCTGAGGTTTCGGAAAAACTGGAATTACCGGAACACGGAGTCACAACAGTATTTGTAAATCTGCCCAACACAAAAATAGAACTCCTTGAGCCTCTGGGGGCAGATTCCCCGATACAGAATTTTCTGGATAGAAATGCATCAGGCGGAGTACATCATATATGTTATGAGGTTGAGGATATTCTGGCCGCCAGAGATAAGCTGGTAGCGGCAGGGGCCCGGGTTCTGGGAGATGGTGAACCAAAAACAGGAGCCCATAATAAGCCTGTATTGTTCCTGCACCCCAAAGATTTCTGCGGAACGCTCACTGAACTGGAACAGATATAATAAGAAGAGGTCACAAATGAGTATTCAGCGCTGCAATAATGTTGATGATTTCCGCAGATTGGCAAAAAAACGACTTCCTGCGCCCCTGTTCCATTATATTGACGGCGGGGCAGATGATGAAGTTACACTAAAACGCAATACAGAAGCCTTTAACGATATCAGCCTGATCCCTGATGGTCTGGCCGATGTTGCGGACCTTGACCTGAAAACCACTATTCTCGGTCAGGAAATAGACTGGCCGGTATTTCTCGCTCCGACAGGTATGTCCCGTTTGTTCCATCATGAGGGCGAGCGCGCAGCTGCAAGGGCCGCTCATAAATACGGAACCATGTATTCACTGTCTACTTTGTCAACGGTAAGCATTGAAGAAGTCGGAGAGACAACACCCGGTCCAAAAATGTTTCAGATTTATATTCACAAAGACCGGGGACTGACACGGGAATTTATTGAGCGCTGCAAAACATCAGGATTTTCTGCCCTGTGTCTGACAATAGATACGCTCGTTGCAGGCAACAGGGAGCGTGATCTTGTAACTGGTATGACTATGCCTCCAAAGCTGACTTTATCCAGCCTGCTCAGCTTTGCGACGCACTGGAACTGGGCATTCAATTACCTGACACACGAAAAATTCCAGCTTGCTAATGTAGCCGACAGAATTGAATCAGGAACAAATAGCCTGGTTTCCGTCGTTGACTATCTAAACAGCCAGTTCGACCAGACGATTACCTGGAAGGATGCAGAAGAATTTATACAGGCCTGGAACGGACCATTTGCAATTAAAGGCGTAATGTCAGTTGCTGATGCTAAAAAAGCAGTCGATGTCGGTGCAAGTGCGATCATGATATCAAATCATGGCGGCCGCCAGCTGGATGGATCAACCGCACCATTCGATCAGTTGCCCGCTATTGCCGAAGCCGTTGGCGGAAAAATAGAAATTATTCTTGATGGAGGCGTTCGCAGAGGCACCCATGTATTAAAAGCCCTGGCTATGGGGGCCGATGCCTGCTCAATAGGACGAGGATATCTTTATGCGCTGGCTGCTGGTGGTCAGGAAGGCGTGGAGAGGGCGCTGTTTAGATTAAAAAGCGAAATTGAGCGGGATATGAAATTGATGGGGTGCTCAGATATCAAAAAATTAACTCCTGATAAACTTTTAAAAACAAGTGGTTAAATATTTTATGACGCTGTCGTTTCTTGCGGTAAAAGTCAAAATTTAGTGTGATATCTCAAATAATATTTCACCATTCACGGCTATACTGGCCATCTGATGATCCCCGATCGTTATATGCGCGGAAGTATAGTAATGAGTTTCTTAAAGAGTGTATTATTTCTGATCATTCTGTTTGTAACCTCCTCCCTTTGGGCTGGAGAGGTTTTGATTATTGAGAGCAATCACAGCACAGACAGGTGGGATAGCGGGTATCTGAAAGCTCTGAATAAAGTTCACGGGCGCCGCCATAATATCAGCTATTTCGAGATGAATGCAAAACGCTTACCTGCATCCCTGTATGCAAAGCAGGCTGAAGCTGCTTGGGATGCCTACCAGAGAATAAAGCCGGATTATGTCATTCTGGGTGATGATGTTGCCATAGACCATCTTGGAAAGCGTTTCGCAAAAGAGAACATCCCGGTTATTTTTTTAGGGGCAGATAAAAATCCCCGTCATAAATTCAAAAACAATAAATATCCATCCAATGTGACAGGGGTGCTCGAGAGACCTTTAATCAGAAATAGTGCTGCTGAACTTAAAAAAATATTACCTCATATGAAGCGTATGCTTGTTCTGCTCGATCATAGTGATGCTTCCAAATATGCTATTGATCAGGGGTTCTACAGGGTCCAGAATATTAGCGGCGTATCAGTTGAAATTATGCTGATTGCAACTCTGGAAAGGTGGCAGCGTGTCGTTAATAGTGCAAAAAGCGCAGGATATGACGCTGTTATTATCGGGCATCACAGTAATATTATAGCTAAAAACAATGTTAAAATTCCGGCCAATGCAATAATGACATGGACGAGCCAGGCTCTGGAAGTACCGTTGTTTGCATTCTGGGACAGAGATGTTGGCATAGGTAAAGCTGCCGGGGGGCTTGTGGTGGATGGTTATGAGCAGGGGAGGATAGCAGCCCGGCTGCTCATACAGATTGCGTCTGGCCAGACACCGCTGGGAGCTATCTGCAGGCACGGGAAACTTGCTTTCAGTGAAACAGAGTTGAGACGTTGGAAAATTTCACTGCCAGAACACATGCATTCCAGAGTAAAATTATATGATTAGTTGAAATACACAACAATCTGCATTGAACCTTTATAAGTTACATGACGACTGACTTGTGTGTGCTCTATAGTATCAGGAGCATTACAGGAAGTTACCATGTATCTGAATAAAAAAGGTCAAGCACAAATGTCGTCCAGTCTCAAGTTCCCAGGTTTCTTAGTTTTTTATATAAAACTGTCACTTGCTATAATAGTTTCTCTCCTGAGCACCTTCTCAGTGAATGCGGATAGTCCCCAAAAAGCGATGTTAGTCCTTGATGCATCAGGCAGCATGTGGGGGAAAATTAATGGCGAGGCTAAAATTGATATTGCCCGCGACACAATCAAAAAGCTTTTGTCAGAATGGGATCCCAAAGTGCAGGTTGGTCTTAGCGCTTATGGACACCGCAGGAAAGGCGATTGCCGCGATATCGAAACATTGTTTCCGGTAGGCCCGGCACAAAAAGACAAGATCCTGAATGCAGTCAACACACTTCAGCCAAAAGGCAAAACACCTCTTTCAGATGCAGTCAGGCAGGCCGCGCTTGAACTTAAATATACGGAAAACAAGGCAACGGTCATTCTTATCAGTGATGGTAAGGAAACCTGTCATGCAGATCCCTGTCAGGTCGGTAAGGCACTGGAAGCACTGGGTATTGATTTTACCGTTCATGTCGTAGGCTTTGATATCAAAAAAAGTGACGCTAAAGGGCTGCAATGTCTTGCTAAAAATACCGGCGGTCTTTACCTGCCTGCAAGCAATGCAGGTCAACTTAAAGATGCTCTGACAAAAGCTGTCAAAGAGGTAAAAGTCATTCCGAAGCCTATTGTGAAAAAGGTAGCAGCAGTAAAACCGGGTCATTATTTTCAGGCAACTCTGAAAGAAGGTAGCGAGCCTCTTAAAAAAGGAATGCGCTGGGATATCTATTTTAATAAAAAGAACATTAATGGCAAACGCAAACATGTAACCGGAAACTATAATGCAAAACCATCATTCAAGCTGAAAGCCGGAAACTATCTTGTTATCGCTAAATATGGCAATGCCATCGCCCAGTCAGAGTTCTCGGTAAAGTCTGTAAATGAAACCGTAAAGCACACCGTTGTATTGAATGCCGGTTCAATTCTTTTAAAAGCCGCACTTGATGAAGAAAGCAGCTTTATCGAAAGAGGTATCCGCTGGGATATTTATAAAGACGAAAAAGTTGACCTTCAGAACAAACGCAAACACGTAAACGGTAATTATAACGCAACTCCGGTTTTCCACCTGAATACTGGGAAATATCATATTGTCGTAAAGCGTGGCAATGCAGTCAAAAGTGCCGAATTTGAAGTTGGCCCCGGTGAGCGTAAGGAAAAGCTGATTATACTCAATGCCGGACTGGCCTTCTTTAAGGCAACATTTTCAGACGGCGGAAAAGAAATCCAGAAAGGCCTGCGCTGGGATATTTATTCGGCAAAGAAAGATCTGGAAGGTAAGCGCAAGCACATTAACGGCAATTACAATAACAAGCCGTGGTTTACACTGCCTGTCGGCAAATATCATGTGGTTACAAAACGCGGTAATGCGGTAGCAACAACAGAGCTGGCAATTGAAGCAGGTAAACGTGTTGATACGACAGTCAATATGAACGCTGGCCTGTTGGCAGTAAAGGCAATCCTGACAAAGGATGCCAAACCTGAAGCGAAGGGAATGCGCTGGGATGTATACCACACAGCAAAAGATGAAAACGGAAAGCGTCAGCATATTAATGGGAATTACAATGCTAACCCTACCTTCACACTAGGTGTCGGCAAGTATCATGTAGTTGCTAAAAACGGTAACGCCATAACTGAGCGGGAGGTTGAAATCAAAGCCGAGGAACGGAATGATACAACCTTTGACCTTAATGCAGGACGTGTGAAACTGGTCGCTTTGGACAAAAAGAAAAAGGCAATCAAAAAAGGTCTTCGCTGGGATATATACACTTCAGCAGATGGTAAACCCGGAAAACACGTCAATGGAAATTACAATGCAAATCCGATTTTCACACTGAACACAGGATATTACATTGTGAAAGTAAAAATTGGTAACTCAGTAACCCAGCATAAGCTTGATATCACACCTGGTATGAGCGAGCAGGTTGAAATATCAATTGAATAAAGAATTGGAGCGGTGCAGTAATTCAGTGCCGCTCCACTTTCTAGAGCACAACATGCTCTAGTTCCCTTTATCAAACAGTGGCTTGTCGTCATTCAGAACAAACCAGTCTGCCTTTGATGAACAATGAATCTGATAATCAGGCTCTTTTATTTTACCTTCAGTAACTGTTCCGACCCTTAGCCGCATAACCTCAGGCATATCTGTACGCTGGCTGAATATAGGGCTGCCGCAGTTTGAACAGAAAACCCGTCGTTTTTCTGGAGTCGCAAAATAGGACTTCAGCAGATCTTCTCCGGAAAGAAATGTAAACTTATCTGTTTTAATCGGTGCATTAGTAACAAGTGCTGTTCCCTGTGCCTGTTTGCACATGTTACAATGACATACAGCCAGTTCAGTTATTTCACCATCATATTCGTAGGTTATACCACCACAAAGACAGCTTCCTTTTAGCATACTAAAACCTCAATCAAAAAATACCTTACCCCCGGCCATATAACACAGGTTGAAACCTTGATCATAAATAAAATTGAAATAACGCCTTATGTCGCGGAACGTGAAGCTGATCTGCAGAATTTTCTCCAGACCTGCTGGAGAGATACCTATGGCCCGGTATTTGGTAACGCAGTCGCAAACAGATTATCTGCCTCGATAGAAGGCAACCTGAAAGAAGTCATTCCACACCGGAATATTAAGGCATATCTGGCGCAAATTGATGAAAAAATTGTCGGAAGCATTGTTCTGGCTGAACCACGAGACATTGCCTATATCTGGGGAATGTACATATCAGCAGATTATCACCGAAAGGGAATCGGCCGTCGCTTGATTTGCCATGCTGCAGAAAAAATAAAAACCGCCAAAGAAATTCAGATCAGCGTATTAACCAAGCGGGTAAGTGCACAGAAATTCTATGAGTCCCTTGGATTTACCGGGCAGGAGAAAAGCTGGGTAGATCTTGTGAAAGGCTTCCAGGTAGAAGTCTTCACAAAATCTATTGCCGTAAGCCAGCTTAAAAATATATGCAGATAATCTGTTCTACATTTCCACAACACGAATATTATTTGTCGTACCGCTTTTGCCAAACGGGAAGCCACAGATAACAACGACTTTATCCCCTGTATCAGCAAAACCTTCCTCACGTGCACACTTCTTGGCAAGCTTGATCATATCGCTATAATCGCTGGAACCGCCATTTGTACTGACACTGTGAGCCCCCCAAAGCAGAGAAAGCTTATGAGCTGTCTGCTCATTTGGTGTAAGGCTGATGATCTGCACCTTCGGACGCTTGCGTGCAATCCTCAGAGCAGTCGTACCGCTTGACGTAAATGCCACGATAACAGCCGCATCAATCGCGTTCGCAATATCCGCAGCAGCTTCCGAGACAGAGTGGTGCACAGTCTTCTCAAGATTTGGTTCAAGAGCATCTATGATAGAGCGGTAGGTATGATGATTTTCTGTTTTTCTGATAATACGATTCATCATCGCAACCGCTTCAACAGGATAATCACCTGTCGCGGATTCAGCAGAAAGCATCACAGCATCAGCGCCATCATAGATCGCTGTCGCCACATCAGAGGCCTCTGCACGTGTAGGAGCAGGGGAATAAGCCATGGAATCAAGCATCTGCGTAGCAACAATAACCGGTTTGGCAACCTTGCGGCATGCACGGATAAGCTCTTTCTGGCGCCCCGGAACTTCCTCCGGCGGAATTTCAACACCAAGATCTCCCCGCGCGACCATAACCGCATCTGAAAGTCTGATAATATCTTCCATATGCTCCAGTGCAGATGGTTTTTCAATTTTTGCCACCAGCGCTGCTCTGTCGCGAATAAGCCTCTTCGCCTCAATAATATCATCAGGCTTTTGCACAAAGGACAGGGCTACCCAGTCAACGCCAAGGTTAAGACCAAATTCGAGATCCGCCATATCTTTTTCAGTAATTGGAGACATGTTCAAAACCGTATCAGGCAGATTCACACCTTTGCGGTCGCTCAGCACTCCTCCAACATCAACATGGGCTTCAATAAAGTCGTCACCAAATTTCTGAACAGTAAGTCTCAGACGCCCATCATCGATATATAGTTTGTGCTGAGGCATTATCTTTTCAAAAATCTCCGGATGAGGAAGCGGAACATTAGTGATTCCCCCTTTTTCCTTGCCCGGAACAAATCGAACAATGTCCCCTTTGTTGACAGTAATTTTACCGCCCTCAATAGCACCGACACGAATTTTTGGCCCTTGCAGATCCTGCAGAATACCTATTTTACGGTTCAGTTCGTTTTCAATCTCCCTGATAATTCCATAAGTTTTCGCATGATCATCGTGCGTACCGTGACTGAAATTCAGTCTGAAAACATCCACACCAGCTAAAAATAATTCTTTGATAACGTCTTTGCTCGAACTCGCTGGTCCAAGCGTCGCAACAATCTTTGCTCTTCTGTCTCGCCTCATAATAGGCCTCTCATACATATGATTTCTTGTTAGTTTTTATAGTGTTAAAGGATGACACTTGCATGAATGCTACTGGCAGCTCTATAGCCGCAAAATCATTCAGCGCTCAAATGCTTCCAGGGGAATGTCCCTGAAGAAATTTATTTAATCTCTGCCGCATGAGCTTAAAGTAAAAGTCTCTGGACTAAAGTATACATCCAACCATTAACATAGGACCAGTCCAAATAATAGTCACCTGTAGTTCAGAAAATGCTCCTGTAAACAGTTTTCACTTGTTGATAATATGGAACACATTCATTACGCTGGCATTCAATATTTGCATTACCCGGAACATATACCATGTCAATGATAGCAATGCCAAAGCCGGATCAGTCCGTTCTCGATAACAGATCTGCAATCATCTCCGCCCTTAAATTAATTTTGCCTGATGACGCGGTCATTGAGGCTTACGAAGAATTACGGGCTTATGAGTGCGATGCATTGCTCGCTTATAAAGGGACACCTATGGCTGTTGTTCTGCCCCGGACTACGGAGCAGGTTTCGGCCATAATGAAAGTAGCCACGCAGTTTAAAGTTCCCGTTATTCCAAGAGGTTCTGGCACTTCTCTGGCAGGCGGAGCATTGCCGACTGAAGATTCAATTGTGCTTGGCGTAGGGCGCATGAACCAGGTCCTTGAAAAGGACTATGCTAATCTGTGTGTCAAGGTACAGACTGGCGTTACCAATCTGGGAGTAACAAAAGCTGTAGAAGCTGATGGTTTCTTCTATGCGCCTGACCCCTCAAGCCAGCTTGCCTGTGCCATAGCAGGCAATATCGCCATGAATTCCGGCGGCGCTCACTGCCTGAAATACGGGGTAACAACCAATAATCTTCTTGGCGTTAAAATGGTTACATCAGATGGTGAAATCGTCGATATCGGTGGGGCGCACCTTGATCCCGCACAATATGACTGGCTTGGCCTGATATGCGGATCTGAAGGCCAATTGGGTGTGGTAACTGAAGCAACACTCAGAATTTTACCCGCCCCGGAAGGAGCCCGGCCTATGCTGCTTGGCTTTGACACAGCAGAAGCCGCTGGATCATGCGTATCTGACATAATCCGCTCGGGCATGATCCCGGTCGCATTGGAATATATGGATAAACCCGCAATCAAGGTCTGCGAAAATTACGCAAAAGCGGGCTACCCTCTCGATGTGGAAGCTCTCCTTATTGTGGAGGTCGAAGGCTCCGAAACAGAAATTGACCAGCAGTTGAGCGCCATAGCAGACATTGCAGCAAAACATAATCCACGCTCTGTCAAAATCTCAAAAAGCCCGGAAGAAACAGCAGCAATCTGGTCCGGCCGAAAATCCGCATTCGGTGCGATCGGTCAGATATCCGATTATATATGCATGGACGGTACAATCCCTACAGGTGTGCTGCCACAGGTTCTGACCAGAATTGGCGAATTGTCCCAAAACTATAGCCTGCAGGTCGCAAATATCTTTCACGCTGGTGACGGCAATCTTCACCCCCTCATCCTCTTTGATGCCAATAAAGAGGGAGAGCTGGTAAAAGCCGAACAACTGGGAGCCGATATTCTCAAACTATGCGTAGAAGTTGGCGGCTGTTTAACCGGAGAGCACGGTGTGGGCGTTGAAAAACGGGACCTGATGACTGTCCAGTTTAACACTGAAGATCTGGCGCAGCAAAAAAAAGTCAAAACAGCATTCGACCCTCATTGGCTGTTAAACCCGGCAAAAGTATTTCCTCTTGATGGGAGCAGATAATAATAATGACAAGCGATCACACTCCCCAGACCGAAGAAGAACTTGCCGACATTATCAAAGAAGCCGCCGCTTCCGGCAATACGATCCGTATTAAAGCTGGAGGTTCAAGGCAGGCTCTGGGCCATCACACGGAAACCTCCCGCTCACTATCGACAACTGCCATGAGCGGCGTAACACATTATAATCCAGGCGCCTTGTCTCTGGTGGTTAAAGCAGGAACACCGGTATCCTCACTGGATCAGATACTTGCTGAATCCGGGCAGCGGTTAGCATTCGAGCCAATGGACTATAGAGCAATATTAAAAACCGAAAGTACGGAGCCTACAATTGGCGGTGTTGTTGCATGTGGTATATCAGGCCCAAGGCGTATCCGGGTTGGTGCCTGCCGCGATGCCCTTATCGGTGTTCGCTTTGTAAATGGCAAAGGCGAGATCATTAAAAACGGCGGTCAGGTCATGAAAAACGTCACCGGCTATGACCTCGTAAAATTTATGAGCGGTAGCTTCGGCACACTGGGAGTACTGACAGAACTGTCATTCAAAACATCTCCCTTACCGGAGACAGAAGCCACATTTGTAATAACAGGCATGGATGAGATCACCGCAAACAGATATATGTCAAAAGCTTTGCAGAAACCGCTGGACATAACAGGCGCAGCTCATATTCCATCAGAAGAAGCCAAAACATATCTGCGGCTGGAAGGCCCTGCAGACTTTGTTGCAACAAGAATTAATGCTCTGCAAAACCTGTTGGATGCGCAATACAAGACAGAGGTGCTGTATAATCATGACAATACTGAGGTCTGGAAAAATATCAGGGATGTCAATCTGTTCGCAGAAGAGCAGGGCGATATATGGAAGATATCCGTAAAGCCAACTGACGGCCCTCTGTATATGAAAGATCTGAAAGAAAAAATATCCTGTCAGCACTATTACGACTGGGCTGGCGGCTTAATATGGTTGCTGACTTCAGATAACACAGAAGAAACAGCTCTGCCTGTCAGAAATACGCTCGAGAAATTCGGCGGCCATGCGACTCTGGTAAGAGCTTCAGACAGCGTTCGGAAAACGGTTCCGGTCTTTCAGCCGGAACCTTCAGTTCTGGAAAGCCTCTCAATGCGTATCAAAAATAAATTTGATCCCGGGGCCATTCTCAACCCCGGTATTTTAAAAAACATACAGGCTTAGGAAAACTCCAGAACACCATCATCAATCTCACCCTGACTTAATGCCCACTGGTCAAGAAATTGATTATCGTAAACTTTCCATGGGCGTGTCTTTCCCTGCTTAGGCCAGTGGTGACGGGCTCGCATGACATAACCTGATCTCAGGAAGAATGAAGTCTTGTCGTCGATATCATTTTCGTGGTTTCTGGGTGTGCAGACCGTATATTTCTTCTTTTCCATATGTTTCATAAGGCGGGTGAAATAAGCGGCCCCATATTCGCACCGTAAAGTCCATGAAGCATTAACATGCCCCTGTGCGTTTATCAGATTGGGTACCTCACCAAACATCACCCCTTTGTAATTGACAAGTTTTCCCGTATTGATCGGCTGTCCGTCAACCTGAATGTCAATTCCTCCCATAATCCTCATATTCAGACCGGTCGATGATACAATAATATCAGCTTCCAGTTTTTCTCCGGACTTCAATATAATTCCATCCTCAACAAAGTGGCTGATATGATCAGTAACGATAGTTGCCCGACCTTCTCTTACAGACTTAAAGAAGTCACTATCGGCATCAAGACAAAACCGCTGATCCCACGGAGCATATCTGGGCGTAAAATGAGTGGTTGTATCGAATTTATACCCCAGTTTGCGCCTGTTATGCATTTTGACAAAAAATCTCGCTACTCCCGGCATGCGCCTGCAAATCTGGTATAGCATCAGATTGCTGAGACCAGCCTTGGTCCGTGCAATCGCAAAACCAACCCTGGTTGGAAGTATGTACCGCAATATATTAGTCAGGAGATATTTTCTCCGTCTTGAAAATATATAGGTCGGAGAGCGTTGCAGCATTATTGTGTGCCCGGCAGTTTTTGCGATTTCCGGAATCATGGAAATTGCTGTCGCACCACTTCCGATGACGACAACCTTTTTGCCTGCATAATCCAGATTCTCCGGCCAGTTCTGAGGATGTACAAAGTCTCCCTGAAACTTGTCTCTGCCTTCCCATTCTGGCTGATAGCCAGTCTCCTGATCAAAATATCCTGTACACATATAGAGATACTTGCAGGTAATTTTAGTCAGATCGCCATTAGCATCTTGAACATTTGCAGTCCATAATGATTTCCCGCTGTCCCAGGATGCAGAGCTAACCTTGTGTCGAAAATGGGTATGATTTTTCAGACCAACCTCTTCAGCTGCCTCCTTGATATACTCAAGAATAACATCGCCGCAGGCAATAGCTTCAGGCCTCCTCCAGGGTTTGAAACTGAATGAAAGTGTAAATGCATCCGAGTCAGATCTGACCCCCGGATAACGAAACTGGTCCCAGGTCCCCCCAAGTGTTTCCCGGGCCTCTAATATAGTGAAACTCATTTCCGGGCAGTATTTTTGCAGATAGTAAGCCGCGCATATTCCTGCAATTCCAGCTCCGACAATAAGGACATCAACATTATCCGGCATACTTTTTTTATTATGTGTTTTTAAAACGGCGATATTGTTCCCTGCAAGCTGGGGCTGCATATAATTAACTCCATACGATGATAATAATGGTAAATATAGTTATTTATGTACTGCATATGATCATATATTCTATAATCACGAGAATGTGTCCACATGAAGAACTGTAAATAAAAATCGATGTATGAAGTTGATACGGAAGAGAAGGAGGTAAGGTTTCAGAGAGAGGGCAGGGCAATATAAAAAATATTGCCCTGTTAAAATCAGTTATTATTCGGGTGTTGCAATTTTATCTTGCGTCATTGTCTCAAAATCGCTGGCATCATGGCGCTCGTGAAGTTGCCCGGATGGCTCGCCCCAGGTACGATTGACCATAATCCCGCGTTTTACAGCATCGCGTTCGGCAATTTCATTCGTCCATCTTACGACATTTTTATAGCTCTGAACCTGAAGAAACTCTCCGCCTTCATAAAGCTTGCCCAGCGTCAGCGCGCCATACCACGGCCAGATCGCCATATCGGCAATCGTATAGTCATCCCCAGCAAAATACTTATTATCTGCCAGCCTGCGGTCAAGCACATCAAGCTGCCGCTTGACCTCCATGGCATAGCGGTTAATGCAATACTCGATTTTTGTTGGTGCATAGGCGTAGAAATGACCAAAGCCCCCACCAAGAAACGGAGCACTGCCCATTTGCCAGAATAGCCAGGAAAGACACTCAGTGCGCTTTGCCGGATCTGACGGAATAAAGGCGCCAAACTTCTCGGCAAGATACAGCAGAATTGAACCTGACTCGAAAACACGCGTCGGTTCAGGTGTGCTGTGATCCATCAATGCAGGGATTTTGGAATTCGGGTTAACCTCAACAAAACCGCTGCTGAACTGGTCTCCCTCCAGAATACGGATCAGATGCGCATCATACTCGGCACCTGCATGGCCAGCAGCAAGTAATTCTTCAAGCAGTATCGTAACCTTGGCACCGTTAGGCGTTGCCAGGGAATAAAGCTGTAACGGATGTTTACCTACTGGCAGGTCTTTATCATGGGTTGGTCCGGCAATAGGGCGGTTGATACTGGCAAATTTCCCGCCGCTTTCCTTATCCCATTCCCAGATTTTTGGTGGCTCGTAACTGGATGTATCATTCATTTCGAACACTTTCTTTATGATGCTGCAAATATGGCAATGATAGGCACACCCAGAATGGAGTGTCCAGTCCATTAAAGATAACTGCTATCAAATGATTTTGAGCCTGAATGCAGAGCCGTTATACCGCTTTTACAGAATAAAAATGATCAACAGCATTCATAATACCACCTGCCAGATCACTATCCCCCGCTACCATAATATCCATATAGTCCGGTGAGGTTAGAAACGGTTGGGCAGTTTTTGTCAGATCATCAAAGATAGCCCGGATTTCTGCATGTTCCAGACCCGCAATCTCCAGTACCAGTGCGAGGTGAGGCACTTCACCGTCCTGAACATAATGTACCTGCCCCAGCCATGCTCTTGTAATATGCTCCTTATTTTGCTGCAGCTTTTCTGTAAGAGCATCAATAAGGCCAACAGGAATTTCTGCAGGTGCGCCAACCAGAACCTCGGTACCTGCCGGTAACGACATATCCCCGCCCAACTGGGCGATAAAGTCCTTAAGCAGCTCAATTTCCTCTTTAACAAAGGTTTTCGAAAATTCCGTATTAACATTCAGCGCCCAGTTAAGGTCGGTTGACATCATTTCAGCTATAGCGTGCCCTGGCAAACCAACGACACCTATCTCAAAGTCCACGCCATCCTGTACCCAGTTCTGAAGCTTTTCCTGAGTGTCAAATAACATCACATAACGCTCATCCTCATATTCAAGGATAAGAGGCGAAATAGTGTCATTCTCGCCAATTGTACTAGCCCCGTCTTCCTCAGGAATTTCATAAACAGGAATAAACAGTTCAGTGTTCAGAAACAGGCTGTAAAAGGCTGAACGTTTTTCATCATCCTGCATTGCAGAAGCAAATGCCTGGTCAAGTGGTGTCATTTAAGAATTTCCTTTCATTGACCCTGACATTAGAGCCGAAAATTGTCATAGTGATGGGGATCATCGGAATATAGTGGTTAAACCTTTCGTCCGGTGACCACAATATGTGTGAATGAGAAAAAGAATTTACCCTGTTCAGCAAGAGCCAGTTGCTCTTCTGCCCAGGCTTCAACTTCAGCAGGTTCCAGCAGATTGTTATTAAGGACAAATTGTTGAGCCATATAAAACAGCATTTTCGCCATTCCATCTGCCCGGAAGCTCGTATCCATAAATGTGAGTGGAGTAATTGTCTCTACTGTAAAACCATTTTCTCTCATAAGGTTGGGAAGAATAGCTGGAACTCGACGCTCCACAAAGTGGGCATCCCATGCCTTTATTACCCGTTCCATGCGTTCAGGGTCTTCACTATGCCAGACTAATGTATCCCAGTGCATATCTCCAATAACCACAAGCCCCTCAGGGCGCAGTACCCTGTGAACTTCTCTAAGGGCTGATGGTATATCATCTACATATTCAAAAACCTGCACCGATACAGCTTTGTCAATACTGCTGTCAGAAAGCGGAAGCTCAAGGACCGTCCCGCTTTCAATTCTGACATTATCCCGTCCGGCACATCTCTCTGAGGCAGTTTTCCGCATATCAGCAGCCGGGTCAATGCCAATCACTTTGCCATCCGGACCAACGGCTCGGGATAGTTCCATTGTCATAAAACCGGGCCCGCACCCAAGGTCAGCAATTGTCTCACCAGCCTTTGGTGACAGCGCATCCAGATTTAACATACGCCTTTTAACAATATCACTGCCCTGATAGGCATCTTCAAGTATAGCCCCGGTCTTTGCATCAAATTCAAGCATTTCTCACCTTCCTGAATCCCTTTTTATCCATGTTTGAACGAATAAACAAGCTGGGCACAGGATTTATCCGGAGCGGTTGCAGAACAACATAAATACCAATTTTAAATTGAACCTTTTGCAGGATATCGACGACCAAATAAATACATTCCTGATGAGTATTTCCAAAGTGGAGGTCGTATTAAATGAATACTGCATATGTCAAAGGAATATCCGGTGCAATTCTTGGTGTTATTGCAATTGCAGGGGTATTTATACTTGCCCAACCTGTTTCAAAAGCGGAAGCAGGAAGCTGTAAATCCAACGTAGTCAGTCGCGAGATCAAGGCCCGCTATAAAAGCCTCGGCAAGCAGAGAGCCAGAGCAAACTGGAGTAAAAAAGCCCGTCAGAGATATGGCTGGAAATATCGAAAATGGAGTAAGGCACGGCCCAAAGGTTATCATATCTCGGTGCGCGGACAATATTATCTGCTTTATCGCATACGTGCCCATGGCACGCCTTGTAAATAATCACACATGCATCTTTTAAACAGAATTTCATAAGGAGAAAACTATGATAAAACTATTAGTATCAATCAAAGCTGCCGTAATCGTTGCCATGATGGCCCTGTCATTTGGATCTGGTCAGGCATCAGCCGGCATCAACCTTCCTTCAAAATGTAAACTGCCTCACATTAAAGTACACTGGGGTAAGGCTTTGAAAAAATCCTGGGCTCAGGGCCGCGCAAGAGCGCAATGGCAAAGACGTGCCCGTCGGGTTCATGGCTGGAGCTATAGAAAATGGTCTAATGCATATAAGCGTAATTCCAGTGAGTGTCATAAAAGTGGCCGCTGGTGGAAATGTGCAGCAGGCGCCTATGCTTGCAAAGGCTGATAGCAAAACAATAAAATAGTCAGAATAAACATGGGCATATAATCCAGGTGCCCATGTTTTCCAGTTAAACTGTTTCCATACGCATAAAAATATATCCATCCCGCTACGTTTTTTTTCGAAATAAGTTTCATCAATTTGAATCACCTATATTTGAAACCCGTCACACTTCCATCATTCACCACAATGTGTACTGTTTCCGCATTATAGAGAAAAAGAAAATCTCGATCTCGGAATAGGTCTCGGGCAGAGCACTTCTGCCAGCTTTAAGGATTAAGAGAAATGTTAGAAAAACAGTTCAGACTTTTGGGCACAGCCATATGTGTTATATTTTTATCAATGACCACTATTCAGAATTCCTTTGCAGGAGAAATGCGTCAGATATTGACGCTTGATATGGCAAAGAAAATGGCAGATGCCTGTGAAGCCAAAAAGAACAGTAACCCTGAATGGAGAAAAATAAATATTGCAATTGTAGATAACGGAGGAAACCTCGTATTGTTCCGCCGTCAGACAGATGCATTTATGGGGAGCATTAACATCGCAATTGACAAGGCAAAGTCAGCAGCAAGAATACCGTTTCCTACACGAACTATTGCTGAAATTGTATATGGCAAGGACGGAAAGTCTGGCCGTAATCCAGGATTGGTTCATGCCGGTGTAGTCGCTTTCGCAGGTGGAATGCCAATCCGTAATTCTTCCGGGCATATGCTTGGTGCAATAGGCATATCCGGAGCCACATCTGATCAGGATGAAGAGTGTGCAAAGGCTGGAATTGAGGCA
>JBOEGA010000124.1:0-28903 GCA_050633205.1 Methyloligellaceae bacterium
TGGCGCCTTTGCCTGAAGATCGTTTTAGCTTTATGGGGCTTTTATCCAATCAGCTGCATGAGCTGCAAAGCGTATCCATCTATTTGCCTTTAGCTGGAAAAATAGCAGGCGGGGTTGCCATTCTGATTTTACTTGGTTCGCTCTGGACTTTTTTCCGGTCTGCAAAAAAGGCAGGTGCATCATGATGTGGCTTATTAAAACGGGTCTGATGTCTCTGGTGCAACGGATATGGGCTCAGGGGTTAACCTGGATAATTACGGGCGGGATTATCTTTTTAACCGGTCTGTCTTTTATTCAATATCAAAGATATGCAGCTGTTTCTGCCTATAAGGCAAAACAGGAGCTTGCCCGCCAAAGAGCCATCAATATACAGCATAGCCGCAACCAGGACATACAACAGGAAATCACTCATCTGCGTGAACGATTGCGCCTGGAGCAGGTGGCAAGAAACACAGTTGTGGATCAGGTTAAAGCCAGATTGCAGCGGGACTTGTCAGGCAAATGCGTCTGGAACAGGCAAACCTTAAAGGAGCTCAACAGATGAGAGTTCTGATCATGATGTGCTGTCTGTCTTTATTGTGTGGTTGCGCTGGAAAACAGGAGTTTGTGCCAGTCAAGCTGCCAAAGCCAGCTCTGATCCGGGAATGCAGGCAGTCCTCGCCCCCCTTCACAAAGCTACCCACCCGCAAGCCCCTGAAACCTGCCGAGATTGCCGGGCAGTGGATGAAAGCAAAACGTCTCTACAGATCAGAGGTCCGGCGGTACCGGATCTGCCGTCATTTTGTCCAGCGTCATATGAAGGAGTGAAAATGCAGCCCAACCCTCATAACCAGCACTATCACCACAACCCAGACTTTCCACCTGGTCAGCATCCAGCGCAGCATCTGGCACAGCCGCACACTCAACCCTATCGCCAACCCTCATTCAATATTGAAAAGTCGCATATCAACCTGACAACGGTGGTGGTGATCCTGTTTGCCGCGGCCGCTTTAATCTGGTCCTTCTCCAGTACCATGCATACATTGGGGGGCAGCATTATCGATTTGCGCAATTCGGTCCAACAGCTGCAGACCCAACTCTCGAGAACAACAAATAATGCGCTGACCAAACGGGATCTGGCAGACTTTTGTTTTTCTCTTGAGCGTAACAATAAAGGCGTTCAATGCCCTTATACACCACGCAATAATCTGACATTCAGCAAAACAACTCAATAGGGGAAAAACATGGCTATCAAAGCGCGCCTGACCACGCATCATACCCTGTCGCAAAGCGACCCGGCCCGTGGGGCCTTTGTAATTACTCCCGATAATAACGCTGACCTCGAAGAGCTGACACGGGCTTTATATATCGGTGTCGCCGGTGATCTGTCTGTTGTCATGCAGGAAGGCCAAACGGTGACATTCCCCAATGTCGAGGTTGGCATCTTTCCAATCCGTGTTGCCCGCGTCAATGCCACCAACACCACGGCCAGTTCCATTATCGGCATGGTTTAATACCACCATAATTTTTAAACTCACACACAGGATATCAAGGCCATGGCCCGACCCTTTACCTTTACCAATCAGTTCCATCAGGATGTGCATCATGCGGTCCATAATTTTGACACCCACCAGTATAATGTGCTGTTCACCAACACACAGCCTCTGGTATCCGATGCCGTTCTGGCGGACCTGACAGAAATAACACCCGGGGACGGTTACCCTGCTGGCGGCATTGCTTTAACAAAAGTCAGTTCCATACAAACGGCCGGGATCTTCCGTCATATTGTTCAGGATGATGTGGCCAGTGCATCTGGTGGTCCGATCGGGCCATTCCAGTGGGTTGCGCTTTATAATGTTACGCAAACCACACCGTTAAAGCCTGTTGTCGGCTGGTGGGATATGGGGCAACCCACCACCATTCTGGATGGCGATGACTGGCCGATGAACTTTGATGATGTTGAGGGTATTATACGCTCGCCTGGCTCATGACAACAGGGATCGGGTTAGGCCTGTTTAACCGGTATCTGGATATTGTGATTCCGGAGGAGCCGGTTGACGATGATCAGGATCTTGCAGCTGGTCAGTCAGAGGTGTTTGTTCCATTATTCTCTGTTGGTGGAACAGCCTTTGAAACGTCCGGTATCAGTTGTGAAGGCATAACAGCCAGCTTCTATCATCCCGCGTTTAAGTCTTTGCCTTATCAGGTCGATGGTCTGCCAGTTCTCTTTGGTGGATTTGAAGGGGATCGCGGGGGTGTTGCAGGTCAGGCCGGTCTTGCATCCTTTGGTCAGTTTAAACCAGCCACCAGCATTATAGATAAGTCCATAACACCGGGTGTTTTTGGTGAGGGCAGGGCGCAAACAGCCTTTTTGTCCCCTCAAGCCCAGCCGGTTATCATTGGCGGCTTATTGCCAGAGATTGCTTATCATTCCATAGAAGCCCGGCCTGCCGGTTTTGGTGTGGAAGAACCAGCTGACTATTACGATCTGGCAACGGCGTTTGTTCAGCTGGGCGGCAATGGTGTGTCTTTTGGTGGCTGCTTTGTCCTCAATGGCAATCATGATCCAGCGGGAAATGATGTGGGGTTTGGTGGGGCCATCGTTTTGCCGGGCAGTGTTTCTGCAGGTTTGTCAGAAGTATTATTTGGAGGTTTATACGGGAACACCGGATTGATCCAGTTCGCTGGTCTTTCTATGAACTCTGGTGGTTTGGAGTGTCTGCCCGGGCTTCTCTCATGTGGAATGCCTTCCATAGTCTTTGGTGGCTTAAAGGCAGAGCCATCAGAAGACGCATCTGATGGGAGTGATCTGCAGGCAGGTGGCTTTGTTGCGGCTTTTGCTAGCCTCATTGTGGGCGGCCGGCCTGCCAGCTTCGGAAATGCGCCAGCCGTCACACCCATCCAGTTAATAAGTGGCGCTGACATAACATTGATCAGTGGTGAACCACTGGAACCATTACTATGAGGAACCAGTACTATGAGGAACCCGTTCTATGACAAATATTCTATCTTTGCCGAACCTGTCCTCTGTCTCACTGGATGATGCATTTTATTGTGTCAATGATCCCCTGGGGACGCCTGCAGATCAGCAGGTTGCGGGGCAAAAAATTGTGGGCAAATGGGAACCGGTGCAGGAAGATATTGTGACTGTATCACAGGGGCATGTTGCTTTTACGGATCTGACATCTGATTTTTTGAAGTACCGCCTGGAGGTTCTCAAGGCAGTTCCTGTTGTGTCGGCTTATCCCTTTGTTGAGATATCGAGTGATAACGGAACAACATATGAAACAACTTTATATGATGTCTGGGGAATGGCATCAAGTTCTCCATCAGTTCCCTATCCGAATGTTGGGAGTAACTATACTGAGGCTTCTGGACTTACACCTAAAAACACAGCTTACTCTGCACAGGATAATCAACCCCCCGGTTTTTGTGCCACTATGGATATTTATTGCTTATGCATCAATGATATCACAATTATGAAATCAAATGGGATCTATCCGAATGGGAGTGGTTTTATAGTACCATCTGTTTCCTTTGGAAAGCATGAGGCTGCTGTGGCCATGAATGCATTACGCTTTGCGTTTAATGCTACTGACATCGCATCTGGTCACTTCCTTTTGCATGGCCTTCGCTCCATAGCCTGACGCAATCTCATAAGGTTTATCATGACAACATATACACGGCTGCGTGCACGCAGAGACTATGAACAGTCTTTGCCCCCATTAAACTCGTCTGAACCCATAGACAGTCTTATGATCCTTGTGAAACTGTATGACAGCTCTGGCAATCAGGTTCAGCAGACCTCCAGATATATTGCGATTGAGTATCAGGACATGCAAACCGGTGAGTGGGTCACGGACAAGAAAACAACGCTTAATACCATGGGATGGACGCTGTCTCGGGCTTTGGAGACCACTACCAATTGGCGGTTGCGGTCTTTGAGTGCAACAGAAACCTATGACACTCATCTGGTTGCGCCACGTCAAAAGACATTGGAAACCTACACAGATGAAGAGCTGCAGAAAAGGGCACAAGCAGAGGCTATAAAACAGGCCAGTCTGCTGCCTGATCTGGCCAGTCAGAAAACGGAGCAGGTCAAAGAGCACGCCAATGATCTGATCCTGAAGGTCTTTCCTCTGACCAAACAGAATGAACTGGCGGCCTCTGAGGCTATCTTTGCCCGTATTGAAAACGGCACCATGCGTGATGGTCAGGGCATCAAACTGCCAGCCCGTGATCTGACAGCAGAAGAAAATGCACAATTGATGGCGATCTATGGGGTTTATAACTGGATTGGTTATGTGCGCGGTGTGGAGGCTGAAAAACTGGCAGACATCACCACCCTGGAAAACAATGAAGACCTTGAGGCCTTACAAGCCTATGACATCACCACAGGCTGGCCAGAAGGATCCCCACCATGAAAACTGGTATGAAGCTCTCAAGGCCTGCCAGGAACTGGTGGGCCAAAGAGTATAAAGGGGCCAGTACTGTTATTGATTTTTGCCGGGGCAGAGCGATGCATGGCGGGCGTAGTGTTCCGGTTGCTGATCTGATCGAAGGTCACAGCAGTGATTATAGTGTCAATGGCATATTTATTGGCAATGGTGATGTTGTTCGCTTACATGATCCATCTATTCTGTCAGCCAGCGAGGGCGGGTTATTGATTGAATGCTGCCAGACCTTTAATCCGCATTCCTGCATCATTGATTTTGGGGATGATGATCATGCTATTGAAGTCGGGTCATCGGCCACTCATGTGGATCATTTTAATGGGTCGTCTGTGATGACGGCAACGGCCGGGGTTCATAATATCCATTTTATGTCGAGGATTGCTTTGACCTGGGGGCCGGGGTATAGGGCGCTTTGTTTTAATGGTGGGCCGGTGGCGCGGGATTATGAGGGGCTTGGGCCTGTTGTGGATGTGTGTCTTGGGTCGAAGGCTGGGGTTGAGCGGTTTTTGAATGGGTTTGTGAGGGTGGTGGCTGTGTTTCTAGGGGCGATTGAGGAGAAACGATTACCCATGCTCTGAAATCAGCTATGCCTTAAAAGCTGTTAAAAAATGGAATTTATAAAACTCTTGCCAAAATTAGAATATACTTTATCTAACGAGTATTTTTGTCAGTTATGCCATTCAAAGCAAATAATTAGGTATAATTAAAAATCGCAAGAATATCCTTCTTTCAGTGTTGCAGTCGCAATATAAAGGTAACTATATGACCATATTAATAGCTAAAATCGCAGGACCATATCTGGTTGCAACAGCTTTAGGTTTTCTAATATCCCGATCATTCTATGAGAAAATGGTTCTTAATAATCAAAATGCAGATCCAATATTGATAAACCTATCAGGGGCAGTACATTTTGTTGTAGGCATGCTTATATTGATGAACCATTTTCATTGGAATAATCTAAGTCAGATAAGTATATCACTACTTGGTGTACTGGCGGTAGCCAAAGGAACAATGATGATCGTAATACCTGAGTCCATGCTAAAATCTCCAAAAACAGTTGGAACTTCTTTAATTATTTCAATGGTTATATTTATGGTAGTTGGATTTTTCTTTTGTTACATTGGTTATTTTAATTGAATAAACTAAGATAGCAACTGACAATTACCAGCTGTACAGAGGTGATTGTCAGTTGCTGTTTATTTCTGAATTGCCTTCATATTTTCCCTTGTTAGTTAGGTTCACCTATTGCGTGTAAATACCCATAAATCAGACAAACAAAAAATAATAGTCATTGAATAAATGCAAGCGCGAATATTTTAAGTCTCTTGATACACTGACATTGATATAATCAACTTTGAAAATTGAGAACAGATCATCACAGGGATGCATTTGAAAGAGGTTTTATAAATGCAGATAAAATCTGAGAAGTCTCCCGAGGGTATTGATCTGAAAAAAAATGCCCTCCAGGCAAGCTCTCTTTGGAAAGGTTATTGCAGCGTTTGCTCCACTCGCCTGGGATATCGAATAAGCGCGCCATCTCCCCTTTAGAGCCATAGAAGGCTAACGTTGGACAATTGATTTTTCTGTCAATATCAATAGTGTCGTGCTCTAGGTCAATAGTCGCAGCAGCACGGTAATCAGAACAGGAGCCATGAATCATATCAGGTTGCCGCCAGGCCGATCGGTAGGAATTAAGCATTTCAGGGTCAAAATCATCAATCTTGGTTGCACCCCACCCGATGAGACAGGTCTCATAGAAGAAATCAGGATCTCTACCAATTAGGCGTTCTGGAAAAGGTTCTGGTTGCGAGAGAAAATACCAATGCCAGTAGGAACCTGCTATTTTTCGGTTTGTATTCATAAGCATAGTATAAGTGGGCACAATATCCATAACGGAAAGCGAGAGAACACGTTCAGGATGATCGAGAGTCATCCTGCACCCTGTGCGGCCACCCCGATCGTGACCAACCACGTGAAATTGCTCAAAGCCAAGGGCTAGCATTAATTTTACCTGATCATTTGCCATAGCGCGAAAGGAGTAGTTAGACCTGTCCGATAGGCATTTAGGCTTCGACGAAGCACCATAGCCACGCAGGTCGGCACAAACAACAGTATATTCGTTAGCAAGTTCGGGTGCCACACGGGCCCACATTTCCTTGGATTGAGGAAACCCATGAAGCAACAGGACCGGGGGGCCATTCCCACCAACAACGCATGCTATATCAATACCTTCAACTCTTACAACTTTGCTATTAAAACCCTCAAACATTTCCAAAGCCTTTCTCAGCTTTCACTATCACCAGATGCAGTACTTATTACCTTGAATATACATTAGCGCTAATGTATATAGGAGGTATGACAGAAAATCAATCCCTAGGACTAGGCGAACTTTTACGCCATTTGAGTGATCTGCTAGATAAAGCATCGGAAGCCCATTATCACGCTAGCGGACTAGACTATAGAGCCCGTTATACACCGATTTTGAGGCGCATCGGTAGTGACCCAATAACAATTAGCGATTTGCAAAAGCAACTACACATCACACAAGGAGCAATTAGCCAAACCGTAAAACTTATGGAAAATGACAATTTGGTTCAACGCATAGCTACCGAGGACAGACGGTCCCAAACGGTGAAACTTACCGGCAAGGGAAAAAGGTTACAGAGAAAACTGGATGATCTTTGGCAACTACGGCTTAAAGTTATTGATGACCTTGAAAAGGAAGTGGGGGCTCCCTTAAGGTCCATTCTCAAGCAGGTTATTACAGCTTTAGAAAATAATCCTTTCGATGCTAGGTTGCTGCAAAAGGAAGAAGCTTATAATGTGAGGAAAAATATTGAAAAAGGAACGCGTTAATCCATTTGAACGAGGCGGTGCAAACTATGTGCAGAACCGTCCAACATATCCACTCTCACTACTAAACTTTCTTGTTGATCAGTGTGATCAACATGAGAAGGCTCTTGATGTTGGTTGTGGCAATGGACAATTGTCCTGTCTTTTAGCCACTCGGTTTCACAAGGTTTTCGCTACAGATCCTAGTGCGGAACAAATATCAAATGCGATCCCTGGAAAAGGTGTTATTTATCATTGTGAGGCTGCGGAACGTATAAGAATTGACACTTTAGATGTTGATCTTGTTGTAGCTGCTCAGGCAGCCCACTGGTTTAACCTCGAGAAATTCTACACCGAAGTATCTCGTATCTCCAGATCTGGGACCATATTAGCCCTTATTTGTTATGGTGTACCAGAGATAGAAGGGAAGATTGGAGAAACTTTTCACAATTTTTACTGGGGTGAAATTCATGACCATTGGCCAGAAGAACGTAAGCATGTGGAAAGTGGTTATAGTGATATTTATTTTCCATTCAAAGAGTTAGTTATGCCTACTTTTGCGATTGAGAAGCAATGGACACTGTTTGAGCTGTGTGGCTATATAGATACATGGTCTGCTGTTCAAGCTGCTGTTGATAAAAACAAAGTGGCTATTATCAACTCTTTCAAGAATATACTTGCAAAAAAATGGGGCTGCCCGACAACACAACATTTAGTCAAATGGCCTCTTTATGGAAAAGTTACAAGGTATTGAAAGAACAACAGAAAGAGTACTCCTACCACTTTAAAAAACGCACTTTTTTACATCTGTAATGGAGTCTTTCAGAAACGACACCTGGAATTGAACCGGGGTGCACGGATTTGCAATTTAGGCTGGAGTTAATTAGACAGGCAGTTATTTTCATCTAATAAGCAATCTTACCCAACCACCCGGCCTTCTGTTCCAGGCTGGCACCACTTCCATAACGAGGCCTGTGGAACTTATGGCCCATAAGTTCCGCCTGAACACGATCAGGGCATTCTATTGCTGTGAGAAGGTCCTGGAAGGTATGACGAAGGGAATATAATGTATGTCCAGGAGTTGGGCGTAACCCTGCATTCTCCAGAAACTTGTTTACTGTCGCAGATAAACTATCACTCTTGTGCTGGTATCTCTTAAAATACTCTTTGGGTAATTCCCTGAAAATTTCGAGTGTCTGTGAAATCAGTGGAATATCGCGTTTGCTATGATCTGTTTTCAAGCTTCGAACAGTTGGATTAATGCTGACATAGGGAATTGCTGTGTCGAGGTGAATATCATCTTTGTCGAGGTTGACTATTTCCGATGGCCTCATGCCTGTATAGGCGACAATTCTAACCACTGCCTGGGCAATATTGTTCAGCCCGTCTAATGCACCCGCTTTCAGGATTTTTGTTTGTACAAATTCAGGGAGATAGGCCACACGCGGGTTATGCTTTTCTCCCTGTAACCTCATGCCCGCAAACGGTTGTTCCAGTCCAAGACCAAGCTTGTCACTCACTTCCCTATACATTCTGTTCATTATGCCAATATCTTTATTGGCAGTACCAGGGTCCATGTTTTCGTTTTCAATACGATCAGCCCACCAGGCCCTGAATGACAGAACATCATTTCTGGAGACTTCTGTGACAGGTTTATCTCCAACGACATTAATGAAGTTCTTGATAGCTTTGAGTTTTGGGTTCTTCCACTTTCTCAATTGGTCAGGAGCTTTCTTTCGCAGTTCAGTTCTAACCAATTCCTCAAACTTTTCGAACAAGTCACTAATTTTGATGTCAGGTTCACCAGCTCCACCAAGTATTGCAGCGCGAGCGGGTTTGCTCTCAGCTAAATTCATGCTCTCGAGCAATTCCAAACGTTTTATGATCTCATTGATGGGAGCTTTTGAAAGGTTTCCCATAGGCTGGTACTGCACTTTAAGCATTTGAGCGTGTTTTATAGCGGCAAAATAATTGACCTCTGAATTGTCATCATTGCCAAGCAGCAATGCATTCCAGTATTTCTCGGTTTCTTCGTGAATGCGTTCTGCAACGGAAACAGCTCTGGCGTAATCTTTTTGCTTTGTTGATCGCCTTATATGCTTCCGGCTATCCAGAGTAGTCAGGTCTTTTGGGACCCGCCTTCTATAATACCAGTAGCTTCCATTCAGCTCCAGATATTGCCTTGCTTCAGACACGTCATTCATTGGAACACCCGTTGTTAAAGTGTCCGATTATGTGTCCTAATTTGTGTCCTAAAGTCAATGATGCAGAATTATGGGAAATGAAGAGTTGCAAAAAACTCTTTTATATCAATGGGTTATCTTGTGGGAAAATTAAAAAGAGAGCGGAGGAGGTGGGATTCGAACCCACGAAACGCTTGCACGTTTGCCGGTTTTCAAGACCGGTGCCTTCAACCACTCGGCCACCCCTCCGTCTTGGAAATCATATGTAATAATGATTGAATATGATGTGCAGCCCGTGTGGGTTGCGATCAGTGAGACGGACCATAATGACTTAATTTAGGAATGGCAAGGCCCTGATTTTATTATCTTCAACATTTTTACAATTTTTCTTCATATTGTTGTTTTACAACATTATTATTCTAATTCTTTGGTTTTCAGAAATTCCAGATCCGGGTTCTTCTCAACAACATAGCTCATTTCCCAGGAGTTTTTGGCCATAAAGACAGGATTGTTATCCCTGTCGGTAACCACGTTGAGTCTGTTCATCTCCATAAACTTCTTCAGAGCCTGCTGATTATCAGTTTTAATCCAGCGTGCCGTATCATAGGGAACAGGTTCAAATTCAATTTCTATGCGATATTCCTGCCTGGCTCTGGACGACAGCACATCGAGCTGTAGAACACCAACAACACCAACTATCCAGTTGGAACCCACAGAGGGTTTGAAGACCTGTATCAGGCCTTCTTCCGAGAGGTCTTCGAGTGCACTTCTGAGCTGTTTGATGCGTGTCGTGTCACCAAGGCGTACCCGGCGCAGAATTTCAGGTGCAAAAGCCGGAAGGCCGGTAAAGCGTATCTCTTCACCCTGTGTGAAGGTATCACCAACCCGGATCGTCCCATGATTGGGGATGCCTATAATATCGCCTGGTCCAGCAGTTTCAGCAATTTCCCGGTCCTGAGCCAGAAAGAAAATAGGGCTGTGCACCATGATATCCTTGCCGGTACGGGTCTGTTTCAACTTCATTCCACGCTTGAAATTACCGGAACACATACGCATAAAAGCCACGCGGTCCCGGTGGTTTTTGTCCATATTGGCCTGAACTTTAAATATAAACCCGGAGACATTATCCTCGCTCGGCAATACTTCACGGCCTTCTGTTTTGCTGGGGCGAGGGGGAGGGGCATGGGCTGCAATCAGCTCCACCAGATGGCGGACGCCATAATTTTTCAAAGCACTGCCAAAAACCACAGGTGTGAGAGTGCCATCACGATATGCCTCTTCATCAAATTCGGCATAGCCGGCGCCCGCCAGTTCAATATTTTCACGTGCGGCATCAATAACAAAGTCCGGAACCAGCTCATCAAGCTTGCTGTCTTCAATTCCCTCACAATCAACAATTTTGTCAAAAGCTCCGCCAGAGCCCTCAGACGAAGTAAGGAACTTATTGTTTTGGCTGTCATAAAGACCATGAAAATCAGTTCCCATACCAACAGGGAGAACAAGTGGGGCTATATCCAGAGCCAGTTTGTCCTGAATTTCATCCATCAAAGTGAAGATATCCTGTCCCTCACGGTCGGTCTTGTTGATGAATGTCATAATCGGAATATCGCGCAGGCGGCAGACTTCAAAGAGTTTCAGTGTCTGTGCCTCAATACCTTTGGCCACATCAATAACCATGATAGCGGAATCAACTGCGGTCAGTGTTCGGTAGGTATCCTCAGAGAAGTCTTCGTGACCCGGAGTATCGAGCAGGTTGAATGTCAGCCCTTCATGCATAAAGGTCATAACAGAACTGGTAACCGAAATCCCTCTTTCCTGTTCAATTTTCATCCAGTCAGACCGCGCACGTCGATTATCCCCCCGGGCTTTCACTTCACCGGCCGTATGTATGGCACCGCCAGCCAGGAGCAGCTTTTCTGTCAAAGTTGTTTTACCGGCATCCGGGTGAGAAATAATAGCAAAAGTGCGTCGGTCCAAAAAATCCGGCAAAGTCCTGACTCCGATGTATGGGATGAAAAAAGTGTGTTAGTTAAACTATGTTACCGGCTCTGTATCAAGTTTTTTTATATCAATGCCTGTAGAATGTAATCCATGCCACAATATTTAGGTAATCTGTTCAATTACAGGAATAAATCAGAGGTAACACATGAACCAGGTCACACCCCCTGCAGGCATTCTGGAAACGGCTATCTATGCAGATAATCTGGATGCTGCAGCATGGTTCTATCATGATCTGCTGGGGCTGGAAGAGGTGATGCGTGCAGCAGACCGCCATATTTTCTACAAGTGCGGCCAGTCTATGCTTTTGATATTTAATGCTGAACAAACAAAGAAGGTCAGCGGTAGCGGAATTGCAGTGCCACCTCACGGAGCAACTGGTGAGGGGCATATCTGTTTCCGGGCTTCCGATGAGGAAATCAATAACTGGATCAGCCTCTTTACCCGAAACAATATCTCAATTGAGATGGATTTTCACTGGCCTAATGGTGCGAGATCCATGTATGTCCGTGACCCGGCTGGAAATTCCGTTGAGTTTGCAGAGCCCCGGTTATGGGGATTTTGAAGCCCTGGAACTGATTTTTTTTGCTTTTAGTTCTTTAAATTGCGATATGGCTTTTTTCAATTCTTCATGAAGCGGCTTTTTAAGGAAAAATGTGAAGGTCTTGGTGAGGTGATGTTTGTCTCTGTAAATAGTCAGACCATTGTATACAGCCGGACAGTAAGTTTTAGTGCAAAGGTAATTACTGAAGTCTGAAAAATAGACACTAGGTAACTTAATATGATGGGTTGGATCAATATCTGATAAAACCTTTGCTCTTGGAGATCCGCAAGTGTGGAAGTTGTCAGGGTTTCGCTCAAGACATTCAGGTATATCTTTTCTAAACCAGGGGTTATCCCGGATTGCAAAAACAGGAATATTATGTTTTGCCAGTTTTTTCCAGATTGATATATAACCATCCGGTACATAATCACCTTTCCCCCAGTCAGGGCGGGTTGAGGTTGTAAATACCAGAGCAGGTTTCATTGCAATAACTCTTTTCAGAACAATTTTATTCCATGTAGCACAGGTTGAGTGTCTTGTTCTATTGGTATTGCCTAGCGCAAAATTACATGCACTTTTAGTCAGCATAACTATTCTGAAATCATTCTGGTCAGCAATTTCTTTTAATACGGAATACCATTGGTGTGCGTGAGAGCTTCCTACTATTGCAACAACCTTATCATGGTCAGGGTTTCCATGTTGGCAGGTGATAACCTTTACTTTATGCATTCTTTGCTTGCAGGTTTCATCTGGCCGGTCCTGGCTGGCTATTTTGGGAGATGGGATCAGTCCCCTGACTTTTACGGCTGACATGTCCGTATTTTGAATAAAGTGCTCCAGTCTCGCTAACTCTGAGGATATGGTATATCGGTATAGACCCTGCCAGCCAAGCAATGCAATTATTCCAGGAATAAGAACAGCCAGGCAGTATGCGTAGGCTCTCGCAGGCTTCTCCGTCTGTTGTTTTTTATTTCTGAAAGGCGTTTCTATATATTCAGTTGTTAAAAATGCCAGTACACCTGCTATCAGAATAATGATAGTTCCGGTTAATAAGTCGATATTACCCTGACTGTTAGATTGTTTTGCAATTATCAGAAGTGGCCAGTGCCATAGGTAAAAGCTGAAGGAAATTTTTCCCAATCCGACAAAGAGAGGGTTATTCAGGAGGTATATGTTTCCTTTATTCTTCGCCGAGATGATTATCGCAGATGCTGCCAATGTGGGGATAAGAGCAATATAGCCCGGAAATCTGGCAGTTTCATCTAAGAGCAATGGGAAGAATACAAGTACCAGCAAAGCCAGTGTGCCGAGTACCCATGCGGTTGTTTTGCTTAGCTTTATATAGCCTGCTATCAGCGCCAGAATTGCACCAATGCAAAATTCCCAAACTCTGGCAAAAGTGTCAAAATAAGCCCATTTCTGATACTTATCAGTTATGTAAATACTGTACAGGAATGAGCCTGCAAAAACTGATATGAAAAGTAACAGGGTAACTGTTTTTACATTAATATCCCGGAGTTTTGCAATGAAACAGGCAAACGCTATCAATAATGGAAATATCAGGTACAGCTGCATCTGTACTGATAAAGCCCACATTTGCTGAAAGATAGAAGCACTCAGCCCCTGAGTGAGGTAATTTGTACCTTTTTCCGCCAAGCGCCAGTTTTCTTTAAATAGCAGTGATCCCAAGGCATGATGCAGTTCAGATCGCCAGGTTGGGACCTGAAGGAATATTATTGCCAGAATAATCGAGCAGAATATTACAACACTGGCTCCGGGTAGAACTCTTTTTAATGTTGAGAGGTAAAACTGATTGATATGATTTATTGAAAGATCACCCCATTTCAGGAGTGACAGAGTCATAAAATAGGCTGCAACAACGAAGAATACATCAACACCACCGGATACCTTTTGAAACCAGATGTGATATATAGCAACGAGAAGTGCGGCAACTGTACGGAGTCCCTGAATTTCGTAAAGATAAGTTTTGTCTTCAGAAGCCTGGTTTGAAGTAGTGTGACGCATCAGATTTCTTATTAATTATTGTGAAAAACAAGAGCTTACTCGTCCTTCAACTAAGCAATTGATACGTATAATGTCAAAGTTGTTGTAGAGATTTATACCTTATTCAGTACAAGTTGTGGCTTTTAAATCATGCCGCCTTCGGTACAAAAAGGCTTTTTATTTTCAGGTAATATATTATTGGAAACAGTGATAATTTACGCAAGACAAAAGGGCTGCCAAGACGAAATCACAGCAGGTCAAAATGATATTTGGGGAAGGTCGGGAAGGCGGGTTGAGCGTTGTAAGCCTGTGCTATCGCAACGCTCAATCGTCAAAGAAAGCTGGACGGCCTAGAACAGACCGTCACGCTGAGCCTTTTTACGAGCAAGCTTGCGCGCACGACGAATAGCTTCGCCTTTTTCGCGCGTCTTTTTCTCAGACGGCTTCTCATAATATCTGCGTTGTTTCATTTCACGGAAGACGCCTTCTCGTTGCATCTTCTTCTTAAGAGCTCTAAGAGCCTGATCTACATTGTTATCACGTACGGAAACTTCCACGCGCCTCAATCCTCAATTGTTGTTTGCTGAAATCTCGTTGGGGTAAAGCAATGAATTGCATAAACAAAAGCCCACATTGGGTTCTGTTTAACAGGTTAAAACCTGTTTGGCCAGTGCCTTTTTGTCAAATCTGTGTGTTACAGGGCACTCAGACAGCCAAATTTCAGGCAAAATGGCAACGAGATTTCTATATATTAACTCTTTTTATTCGCGTAAGGGTTTTTACCCTTACGCATATGAAGTCGAATCGGAACCCCCGGCATATCAAAGGTTTCCCGGATTCCGTTCATCAAATAGCGGCTATAGGCCGTCGGCAGATCCTCAGGACGGGAACAGAAAACCACAAAGGTTGGCGGTCTTGCATTCGGCTGGGTCATATAGCGCAATCTGATACGCTTTCCGCCAACAGCAGGCGGGGTATGTTTGGCAACAGCTTCATCAAGAAAGCGGTTTAATGCGCCTGTTGGAAGCCGTTTGTTCCAGATTTCCTCAATCTGGAAGACACCGCGCATCAGTTTATCCAAGCCTTTTTCTCTGATGGCGGACATTGTAATAACAGGTATTCCCTTGATCTGTGGTAATAGCCTGTCAATTTCCAGATGCAGCTCATGGAGATATGCCTGCTTATCTTCAATAAGGTCCCACTTGTTAATGCCGATAACAAGTGCACGGCCTTCGCTGGCAACCATGTCTGCTATTGTCAGGTCCTGCTTTTCAAGAGGGTGAGTTGCATCCAGCAGAAGTACAACCACTTCTGCAAATCTGATTGCTCTGAGAGCATCGTGGACAGACAGTTTTTCTGCTGTTCCCTTAACCCGTGCTTTTTTGCGTAAACCGGCTGTATCAAATAGCTTAATTGCCCGATCATTCCATTCAAAAGGAACAGAAATCGAGTCTCTGGTGAGGCCGGCTTCTGGCCCGGTGATCATCCTCTGTTCACCAATAAGCGCGTTGATAAGGGTTGATTTACCAGCATTGGGACGGCCTACAATCGCTACGCGAAGAGGCTTGTTTTCATCATCTTCTTCCTGATCAAAGTCCTGATCAATATCTGCTGATTTGTCTTCTATTGCGCTGTAAAGTTCACCTATACCTTCGCCGTGTTCTGCGGAAAGGGCGACAGGTTCTCCAAGGCCCAGACGGAAAGCTTCATAATATCCCGGCTCTCCGGCTTTTCCTTCGCATTTGTTGGTAAGCATAATAACCGGTTTGTTCGCTGAGCGAACCAGGTCTGCAAATACCTCATCAGCAGGAGTGACGCCGGCTCGGGCGTCAATAACGAAGAGGATTATATCAGCATCTTCAATTGCAGTCTGGGTTTGCTGTTTCATGCGTGTTTCAATAGCATCAGCATGGGCTTCTTCCAGTCCTGCCGTATCTATCAGACGAACATCTGCTTTGCCGATACGTGTTTCGGCTTCTTTTCTATCCCTTGTCAAACCGGGTAAATCATTAACCAGGGCAAGGCGTCTTCCGACAATGCGGTTGAATAAAGTTGATTTGCCGACATTAGGGCGGCCGACAATCGCTACAGTAACAGACATAAAATTAATCCGGGGTGATAATACCAATAGGCCTTATGCTCCAGGGCTGAACTGGTTAATTAACAAATCCAGCACCTAATTGAGCGCGTCAGTATACCAGAGCTAAGGCCAGAATGGTAAACGCGTTAGTTCAGCGCCATCAATCGCGCCTTGTCTGTATATATAAACATTTTGTTTTGTGCAATGATTGGTGGAATATATACTCGTGTGCCCAGGTCACGCTTGCTTTGTACTTTTCCGCTTGCAGCACCTGCTCCGATCAACAAGCCCTTTGAAGAAACGACCCATACTCTGTTTCCTGCAACGACAGGTCCACTCCATGTACCTGATTTCGGAAGTTCCAGAGTCCACCTTCTTGAACCGTCAGATTTGGATAAAGCTACCAGTTTTCCAGCGACATCAACCAGAAATACCGTATTGCCAGCAATATATGGCTTCTGGTTACTGGCAATATTCATATCCCATTTTCTGTTACCAGAAGAAAGGTCTGCTGCAATCATACGGCCTGAATGACTTACGGCAAAAACAGTACTGCTTACGATAGACGGGCTTGCTGCCGTGTTGAATGCCGAAAATGCGGCACCACGGCTCCGGCGCGTGAGAGATTCCGTCCAGAGTGTTGATCCGTCTTTAATATTGTAGGCTCCAACTTCGCCGGAAGGGAAGGGAACAATAACAACGTTGGATGAAACCGCAGGACTGGTGTTGCTAAGAAGAGAAGCACTTTCAGGCAGACCGCGAACATTCCATAGTTCAGCGCCATCAATACCCGAGAGACAGAACAGCTTACCTTCAGTAGATACTACAAACAGACGATTCTGAGAGGCTGTTGGAGAGCTTCGTACAGGTACTCCGATTTTCTTTTCCCACAGTTTTTTACCGTTGGAGATATTAAAGCCGACAACATTACCAAAGCCGGTTGCTGCAAACAGGCGGCCATTGTCAATGGCAAGTCCGCCGCCATAGCCTTCGCTTTCGTCTTCACCTTCAGGCTTGGTTGAGGCTTCCCAGATTTTCTTTCCGTTGCCTGCAGAAAAGGCTCTTACCTTACCTTCGGCATCCATCGTGAAAATTTTACCCTGATAGACGATCGGGCTGGATGTCAGGTGACCATCACTGCTGGAACCTTCTCCGGCACTGGAACTCCATATTGTTTTAAGTGCGCCTGAATATGACAGATGCCCCAGAGCATTTGACTGAGATCCGCCTGGTTGTTCCCAGCTCGCATTTTGTACGGGACCGGGTAAGGAAACAGGGCTGCCAGTTGTGCTTCCAAGGCTGGTATTGGTATTAGACTGGGCACTCAGAACAGAAATGCGTTGTCCGGGAAGTTTGGGCTCTTCCTTTTTAAACGGGTTCATATCGGAAATGCTGGGCATACCACCAGAACAGCCAGCCAGGCCAAGTAGAGATATACTCAGCATTGCCCATTTCATTTTGCGGAACGCATTGTTTTTTCTGTTGGTCATTCGTATTCCCGAAATTGCATTTATATTGGATTTCTCACCATCTCTAATTGATAGTTTTGTCAAAAATCCGACTATTTATTGTCTGCAAGTCAGCATAACGTTATTCTAACTACCCAAAACTGCTTCTGATCTCGTTACGCTTATTTATCTTCCAGATTTGTACCTGATTCTGCCTTTTTCTGGGCAGCTTTAATCAGTGATATCATCATTGTTGCACGGTTTTTAAGATCGCTGGGAGCTGTGCTGTCTTTGATAATAGTATCAAAGTAGCCAAGAGCTTCCTTATATCTGGTTGCTTTTCGGGCTGAGAGGCCCAGAAGTTCACGTGCTGAATGTCTCCAGTAATTTCCGGTTATGTTCAAGCTGCTCAAGCGCTTTTTCATTTCGGAGTGATCTGCTTCATCTACCCGAAGAAGTGCTGCCTGAACTTTTGCAAATCCGCGTAAAATAGGATCGAGTTTACTGTCTGCTGCCAGCTTATCGTATAATTTTACGGCTTCTTTAGAGTCACCTTTTGCAGCTTTTGCGGCAGCAAGTTGAAGAGAAGCCAGGATTTTATAGCCGGAAGGGCCGTTTTTTACGAGATTTTCAAAGGCAAGCGCTGCTGCATCTTTTTTCTCCTGAATCGAAAGACTTCTGGCGCTTTCATATTCTCCGCCGGCGTCAATAGCGCGCTGGGCACTCCAGGCTCCATAGCCTTTGTAGCCCGCGACTGCTATAATGATAAATGCAGCAACGGAAAGAAAATATACGCCAAACTTGTCCCAATAGAGTTTTAGTTGCTCGCGTCGCAGGTCTTCTTCAACTTCGCGAAAAATATCCTCATCTGTCATAATTTATTCGCCAACAATTCTTTCGATCGTGATGTCAATAAGTTTTCAGGCTATTGATATAGGTAATAATATCCGAATATGTAGCCCTTTGAGAGAACCTTTCTAAAGGCCTTCCTGCAATAGCGCAAGCAGTCTTGCGTACAATATGCATGGTAAAACTACAGTTTTGCAGCTTCTCATATAAAATACACGGATTCTTACACCCTAAACACCAATATCCCCGCCATCAAATCTGATGCGAGGTTATGATTAACAGTTACCCGGTATCAGGCCTTGCGGAGCGCACAGGCGTTTTGCTGTTTCCATGCCGGGGAAGGGGATTATCAGAGAGGTCTGGCGGCAGGGGGATGCATTTTTGAGGCAAGTACTTCTTTGTGGCAAGTACGACTGCAATTCGAGTGCAAAGCCAACCTCACCAGAGATAAGGTAAGTCAGAGGACACAGTCGTACTGAAGCGCCCTCTGATTTGAATAATCGTAAGCCTGAGCCTTACTTATTTGCCCTGGCGTTTCATTGTGTATGTATGCTCGGTACCGGGGAACTGGCGGCCTTTTACTTCATCGGCATAGCTTTGCACAGCGTCTTTGATTGCATCTCCTACCTGGCCAAATTTCTTGACGAATTTGGGAACCCGCGGGTTCAGACCCAGCATATCTTCAAGAACCAGAATCTGCCCGTCACATTCATTGGATGCACCAATGCCGATTGTTGGAATATCGATAAGTTTGGTAATCCGTGCTGCCAGCATTTCAGCAACGCCCTCAACAACCACTGCAAAAGCACCAGCTTCGGCAATTGCTACAGCATCAGCTTCAATTGCTGCCCATTCACTTTCCTCACGGCCCTGAGTTTTAAAGCCACCCATGGTGTTGATGGATTGAGGTGTCAGGCCAATATGGGCCATGACCGGAATGCCCCTGTTCCTAATATAACGAATGGTATCGGCCATATGAATGCCACCTTCAAGCTTGATCGCACCACAGCCTGTTTCTTTCATTACACGTGCAGCATTTCTAAATGCAACCTGAGGGCTTTCTTCATAGGTGCCAAAAGGAAGGTCAACAACAACCAGGGCCTTTTGAGACCCGCGAACAACGGCTGCACCATGCATAATCATAAGATCTAGCGGAACAGGAACGGTTGTATCGTAACCATGCATAACCATTCCCAGTGAATCACCAACCAGCATGAAATCAACATAAGGGTCAATAATATCAGCGGTATGAGCATGATATGCTGTCAGAGCCACAATAGGCTCTTTACCCTTGCGCTTTAAAACATCCGGGGCAGTCATACGTTTTGTGCTGATTTGCTTGGACACAATAATACTCCGTATCTGGAAAAACTGTTTTGCTAATAGTCAGTTCGGCTTTTCTTATACCAGAAATATACTCTTTGGTTCAATAAATCCTTGGATTTTGACAAGGATTTATTGCCAGTTTGCATTATGGTAAATGAAATATGACCTAATTAATCAAAGGCATACCAATCAGGAACTCATGTCCCCATAACAGGAACACAACGTAAACAGCCAGTCCAACGGCTATTGCTGCAAAATCATAAACAATAGAGGGAGTGCTGCTTTCGGCAGGAGGGTTTGCCCGCTCCCTGCGCCTGGCTGATATCACAGCCAGAACAGCCCAGACCAGAAAGCCACCGAAAAGTAAAAGATCTTCCAGGTTACTGTTAACCAGCAGGTGGGCCAGAGCCCATGTTTTTACACCAATCAGCATCGGATGCTTTAAAGTAGCCTTGATTTTACCTGGCAAATAGGCCGCAAAAAGAAATATCAGAGCAAACAGCATAAGCAGCATCATCAGATGTCTTAAGGCATCAGGTAGTGGATATAGTGCTCCGGCTGTTTCGCTTCTGGCAAGGCCATATCCATATATTATCAAAGCAAGGCCTACAGCCGCACAAAGGCTAAAAAGCCCTTTATAACGACCTGTACCAATAGTTTTGGTTAGGTTCAGACGGAATTGCTGAAACATCGGTAGAGTATGTATTCCCAGAAAGATTATCAGTCCTGCAATTAAAACAGCCATTTGGTGCGGCCCTCCAGTTTTTTATACAGTATCATTTGTCAGGCAATCTATCAGGAAGGCAGGCATTTGTTAATAAATAACTATTCCATTCAGAGTGCAGTAACTAAGGTTGCAGTTATCAGTAGAATATTGCACTGCATATCATGGAATACAATGTCTTACATCCGAGGGTTTGAATAGTTTCCTTATAATCATCAGTATATACATATTATACTTAAGTATTCTTATGTAATTATTATCGTGCAATCACTGTTTACATTGTGTTAACCTTTTAATCCTTAGTCATAGTTTGCATCGGGAGGATTTAACCCATGCCCGCCAGTATGGACCAGGTACGCAGCCAGCTTCTGGAGAGACGCCAGGAGCTGAAACATTTAAGCGAAAACTTCACAGAAACATTGGAAGCAATTACCCTTGATGAGCAGATTCTGGGGCACATCAGTCGTATGGATGCCATGCATCATAAAGCACTGGCTGAAGCGAATGAGCGTCAGAGAAAGTTTGAAATCCGAAGAATTGATACGGCACTTCGTCGTATTGAAGAGGATGAATATGGTTATTGCGGTGCCTGTGGGGATGAGATTGCTGAGAAGCGCCTTGAAGTGAATCCATCTGCATTATTTTGTATGAAATGCGCTAAGTAAACCATCAATTATAACCAATTTCCCCCAAATTAATATTTGGGGGTATTGTTTTTTTACTTGCACTTTCCAGCCGGGAAAAAGTCAATTTTCTTTAAAGTCCCCTTTATTGAGAAGTTTCCATAGTCAATAATCAGCTTGCGGCTAACGCCATTTTCATAAAGACGGAAAGCGATCTGGTAGCTGGGTACATTTTCAGCGACGTCCTTGTCGAAATATCCTATTGATACCGGCCAGGATGATGTTTTATTCAGTATTTCGTCATTTCCGACCTTATCCAGCCCTTTGCCACCCGTGCGTTTCTTGCCGATAATTGCCGTTGTGGAAAAAACCTTCACACCTTTTTCCGAGCCGTCATAAAGATCTGCCTGTAACACAGATCCACCGCTGAGTGCGGTTTTAATAATCTCTATGCTGTGCTGTGTCGGGAACATGACTTCTGTGGGGATCTCAAGATTTTGCGTTTGGGGGCGTTTCAGCTGAATGCTGATTTTTTTATCAGCTTCTGATCTTACAGCATCACCGCTGGTGACGAGTTTCAGTTTGGCATTTGTATATTCAGAAGAGCTGAAACGAAAACGGTTACTGTTTTTACTCTCCCAGCTTGAAGTTCGAAGGTCAGTTACATTTACACTTGAATGCTGATCTGTAATCTGGGTTACGAACCTCATATTTATCGTGTATCCTTGGCATGAGGAGCCACCGAGCTCAAATACAAGGCGGCCTCGAAGGCCAGATATGCCTGAGGAGCTGGAGGCATTCACAAGTGAAATCTCGTAAATTGCACGATGAGGGGTAAATGTTACCGGTTTGCTTATTCTCACCCCTTTTGCTGCATGAGCCGATGAAACAGGAATAGCAGTCAATAACGTCAGTAGAAATACTGACAGGTAGTGAGTTGGGGTAAATTTCATTATTGTGATCTCTATTTCAAATATTCACTTCAAATCATTTCGGCTTATCTATTATATAAGAATGTAGCAAAGATAAGCTAAAGGACTTAGGGCCAGTAGCCTAATGATAGTNNAGAAAATATAGGTAAATCTATCAACAATCGCAACTGTGTATCGGTCCGGCATTTTGTATGGTCACAAACAGTTGTTCTATTTGAATGAGGTTTTGATGGCAGGAACGATTCAAAAAGCACTTTTGGAACTGGGAATTGAACTTCCCAGCCCCGCGAAAGCTATAGCCAATTATGTGCCGTATGTAATAAGCGAGAACCACCTGTATATTTCAGGTCAGTTGCCACTTGAGCAGGGGAAGCTTGCCTATGAAGGGGCTCTGGGTGCCGGAGTGCGTCTCGAAGAGGGGCAACGTGCTGCGAGACTTTGTGCTATCAATGTTCTGGCACAGGCAAATGCCGCTTTGGGGGATCTGGATAGAATTGAGCAACTTGTAAAAATGACTGGATTTATAAATTCGACCCCGGAATTTCAGGATCATCCAAAGGTCATGAATGGTGCATCTGATTTTATGGTGGAAGTGCTTGGTGGTAATGGAAAGCATTCCCGTTCTGCTGTTGGTTGTTCAAGCCTGCCTATGGAAGCTGCTGTCGAAGTTGAAGCAATTTTCAGGGTTGCGGTTTAGTTGATGGGAGCACAGGATATCAGTTGGCTTTGCAGGCCAATAGCACATCGTGGATTCCATGATAAAGCTAATGGAATTATCGAAAATTCCGCATCTGCAGTCAAAGCTGCGATCAGCAGGGGGTACGCCATTGAAGTTGATGTTCAGGCATCATCGGAGCTGGAACCTATTGTATTCCATGACAGAAAGCTTAGTCGTTTGACCCCGGAAAAGGGGAGGGTGCAGCACCGTTCATTGCCCGAACTTAAATCGATTCAATACAAAGGCAGCGATGACCATATTATCTGTCTGAAGCAGTTGCTTGAACTTGTTGACGGGCAGGTGCCCATACTTGTGGAGATCAAGGGCCGGAAAAACAGTGCGAGAGAATTCGGCAGGCGTGTAGGGCAGATTACAAAAGATTATCCTGGCCCGGTTGCAGTAATGTCATTTGAACCCGAGCTGGTAATATCGTGCATAGAAGCTGCACCGGAATTGCCGCGCGGACTGACGATATCCTATTTCGGAATGCCTGTAGCAGGTTTTGCAAAATTTGCGGCCATGTATGTTGGAATAGGGCGGCGCATTCAACCACAGTTTATTGCCTGTGATGTGCGGACATTGCCCGGCCTGCTTCCGGTTGTGCTAAAAAACGTACTGGGAATGAAGTTGCTGGCCTGGACGGTCTGTAAGCAAAAGCAGATTGTTAAGGCGGAGAAATGGGCCGATGCCATGATATTTGAAGGTTTTGAAGCGTGAATGAAGAGATTGCCTATTCTGTGCATATCAAAACGGCGATTGAGGAAATCCCCGCAGAAAAATGGGATGCACTGGCTAACCCTTCACCCGAAACCTATAACCCTTTTATTACACATGCTTTTCTCAAATCCCTGGAAGATGCCGGTTGTGTCGGTATAGATGAAGGCTGGGCTCCAGTGCATCTTGCTTTGTGCGATCAGAATGAGGAAGCGCTGGGTTATATGCCATGCTATCTCAAGCTGCATAGTCAGGGTGAGTTTGTTTTTGATCATGGCTGGGCAAATGCTTCAGAGCAAATGGGCAAGCGTTACTACCCGAAACTTCAGGCTGCAGTACCGTTTACTCCTGTTGTTGGCCCGAAACTACTTGTTGCTGAAGGGCCTGAAAAAGAACAGTATCAGAAGCTTCTCGTATCCGGTGCTCTTCAGTTACTGGAGCAGTATGAAGCATCATCCCTGCACATGACCTTCCTGAACCCTTCCGAACGTAAGCTGCTGAATGATATGGGGCTTCTATCGCGAACTGATCATCAGTTCCACTGGCAGAACAATCAGTACAATACATTCGATGATTTTCTGGAAACACTGTCCTCGCGCAAGCGAAAGGGTGTCAGAAAAGAACGCCGGGAAGCTGTCTCAAATAATATCGATATCAAATGGGTCACCGGAGATGAAATAACGGAAGATCACTGGGATGCTTTCTTTCAGTTCTACATTGATACCAGTATGGGAAAATGGGGTCGGGTATATTTAAACCGGGAGTTTTTCTCTCTTATTGGTGAAAGGCTGGCTGATGACATTCTTCTCATTCTCTGCGAGCGGGAAGGCAGGACAATAGCCGGAGCGCTGAACCTGATCGGGGGGGATTGTCTGTATGGCAGATACTGGGGTGCAATCGAACATCACAAATTCCTTCATTTTGAAACCTGCTATTATCAGGCAATTGATTTTGCCATCGAAAAAGGCCTGAAACGGGTTGAGGCAGGTGCACAGGGACAGCATAAACTGGCCCGCGGATATATGCCCGCAACCACCTACAGCGCTCATTATATCGCAGACCCGCGCCTGAGACAGGCAATTGCTTACCATCTTGAAGGTGAGCGGGAATATGTTGATAAGGAAGGTGCAGTTTTGTCCTCTATGGCGCCATATGCTAAGGATAAATAAAAAGTGAAACAGATTCTTTCGGGGTTCTTTTAGGGGGGCAGGTTTATGTCATACGATACCCAGAATATCTTCGCAAAAATATTACGCGATGAAATGCCATGTCATAAGGTTTATGAAGATGAAAAAACCTTTGCATTTATGGATATAATGCCCCGCACAGTGGGCCATGCTCTGGTTATTCCCAAAAATGGTTCCAGAAATATCCTTGATGTAGAGCCAGAAGACCTGCAAGCCGTGATTATAACATCTCAAAAAATTGGCAAGGCTGCCATGAAAGCATTTGGTGCCCCTGGTCTGAATATCATGCAGTTTAATGAACCTGCGGGCGGGCAGGAAGTGTATCACCTGCATTTTCATGTTCTGCCCAGATATGAAGACGTTGCTTTGTTACCGCCGGGGAAAATGGGTGATCAAAAACTACTGGCTGAACATGCAGAAAAACTGAAATCTGTATTGGCAGATATGTGATTTATGGCCAGAGTACTTGTAATAGGCGCAGGACGTGGTGTTGGTCTGGAGACAGTCTGGCAGGCTCTTGAAGCAGGCCATGAGGTTGGTGCGCTGGCGCGTTCGGCCAGCGCAATAGAAATTGAGCACAGAAACCTGGATAAAATAAATGCAGATGCTACAGGCGCAGATGCGCTTGATCGAGCAATCGCAGGGTATGATGTTGTTATAACGACGCTCGGTATTGCTCCTACCTTCAGCAAAGTAACCCTGTTCTCGGAAACCGCAGCAAATGTTATTCAGGCAATGCAGAATAATGATATTCGTCGTCTGATCGCTGTTACCGGTCTCGGAGCAGGGAACAGCAAGGGCACTGGTGGATTGTTATATGCCAGATTTCTGCAGCCATTAATGCTGGGACCTATTTATGCGGATAAAGACAGGGAAGAAAAGCTTATCCAGGAAAGTAATCTGGAATGGACGATAGTCCGTCCGGGTTTTCTGACCAGGCTTCCAAAACGCAGTGACTATCATGTACTGGTTGAGCCTGAAGAGTGGCGGGCCGGTTTTATTACACGCAGCGATGTTGCAGATTTTCTGGTTAAACAGATTACTGACAGAGGTCTGATAGGAAAAACACCGATGCTGGTGAATGACTGAATTTTTAGTAAGCATTGATAAAATAAACAATGTGATTGCCACGTAATTTTTGAGGTAATCCGCTTAAAAACAATAAAGGTTTAAAGAATGTTCTACTATGTCTCGAAAATAATCTGGTTTTTTATACAACCCTCCGGATTCCTGATTTTTCTGGGTGGTTTCGGGGCGTTGCTTTTGTGGACGCGCTGGGCATTGACGGGGAGAAAAATTGTAACCCTTAGTGTTATCGGTTTGATGATCATTGCTTTGACGCCAATCGGCTATCTGCTTCTGCTACCACTGGAAGAGCGTTTTCCCAAGACAGACCTGAACAAACTCGGCGGTCCTCCTACAGGTATTATAATCCTTGGTGGTGTATCAAATTCTACTATTTCCAGAGACCGCAATACATTTGCGTTGAATGATCGCGCGGAAAGGCTTACTGCAGCGGTTGAGCTGGCGAACCGTTTTCCTGAAGCAAAAGTTGTTTTCAGTGGAGGTTCTGGCGGTATTATTGTCGATGCCGGGGAACCTGAAGCAGTCAGTGTTGGAAAATTTCTCGTTGCAATGGGTATCAAAGAAGACAGGATAATTCTTGAAGACAGATCGCGAAATACTATTGAGAATGCCCAGTTTTCAAAAGACCTTTTGAATCCGAAGCCGGGGGAACGCTGGCTTATTATCACGTCTGCTTTCCATATGCCGCGCTCAATGGGGTGTTTCCGCAAGGTAGGATTTGAAGTTTATCCATGGACAGTAGATTATAACACTCACGGTATTACTGATGTTACCAAGCTGCCAAGGGCTGTGTCCAAAGGTATGTTGAGAACCGACATTGCTGTCAGAGAGTGGATCGGCCTGATTGCGTACTGGGCAACTGGAAAAATACCAACTCTGTTTCCTAGTCAATAACCAGATTATAATAAAGACGGCGTGTTTCAGTCCACAATCGATAAAATGGAACACGCCACCTTTTGCTGAGTGGCGGATCTCCCCATTTGCGTGGGAACAGGCTGCGGGCCCGTGGTTTCTTTCTGTGTACTTCAATTGTGCTGATGACCGGACGGTTGCTGAGTGGCATAGGCATAACTCCTCTTAGCTTCAGCCCGTGTTCAAAATTCCGGTCAAAGATATGATCAAAAGGCAGCCGTGCAGGTATTAATTGCTGATACAGTCTTCCAACCGCTTTCTTTGAGATGACATAACCGGTTGCCCGTCCTGTCTGTGTAATAAATGATGTAAGCCTGTTGCCCTCTCCAAGGTCAGCGCATGTTCTCTGATATCCCGGATGGCTTGAATGAAGCTTCACCAAGTCCCATTGATCACCGGCATTCTTTAACCCCTCCAGAACATCCGCCAGTGCAGGTGAAATATCAGCATCATCTTCCAGAATAACCCCATATTTATGCCCTGAGTTCATAAATGATTCCAATGCGCGGAGGTGGCTTAGGTAACATCCTATTTCTGCCGGCAGTGCATCTCTGTGATGGAATCTGCTCCAGTGGTCAAAGTCAATAACACTCTGAACCTCACAGTCATCCATCTTGAGAGCGGTACCATCTACTGCGGGAATACGTTCATATTGAAGTTCCAAAGTTCCGAGTTGTTTGGCCATGGCATCGAGGCGGTCAGGGCTTCTATCCATATTTATAATGTATATCTGAAAATCTCTGGTCGATTCTCTGGTTTGAAGGTCACTTTTCATAGAGGAAGCAGCTTTCCGTGCAAGCACCATATCTGGCAATTTTATGGAAAGAATTGATTGCATCAGCGCAAAAATAAAGAGGAAAATTGTTAAGAAACAGCAGGTTGTGGAGAACCTTGATTCTCTATGCCAAAAAAGCGAATTGACGCAGATCTTAGTGCTGCCTTCTTAAAAGTTTACTTTAAGTGGATAAATTCCTTATGCTTGAAGAAAAAAAGCCGGAGTAAGCGCAATGGGATTTCTTTTTGGTTCCAGCAAAAAAGAAAAAGAAGCGAAAGTACCTGAAGAAACAGAAGTATCTGAAAATGTTAAAATGTTTTCTGATGACGAGGATCTGCTGGATGCCTATTCCAGCGCAGTATCAGAAGCTGTTACAAAGGTCGAACCTTCAGTCGTACATGTTGATGTAAAGAAACGTCTGCGAACCAAAATGGAAAGCGGGTCAGGCGTTGTTGTTTCGGAAGACGGACTGATCCTGACGAATCATCATGTTGTGGAAGATACCGCTTATATTCAGATTTCTGATATTGACGGGCGGACATACAGGGCAAGATTACTTGGTTCTGACCCGGATACCGATCTGGCAGTGCTCAGAGCAGATATTGATGATAAGCTTCCTGCTGCTGCTATGGGAGATTCATCTAAACTGAGAAAAGGTCAGATTGCTATTGCTATTGGCAGCCCATTTGGGTTTGAGGCAACTGTAACTGCAGGCATTATCAGTGCGGTAGGGCGGTCCCTGAGAGCGCATCCAACTCAGGTTATCGATGATGTTATCCAGACTGATGCTGCCCTCAACCCGGGTAACTCGGGCGGACCTCTGATTTCAACCAGAGGGGAGGTTATTGGAATTAATACAGCTATCATTCCCTATGCTCAGGGAATTTGCTTTTCAGTCGCCAGTAATACGGCTTCAGATACACTGAGCCAGATTATCAAACATGGCCGTGTTCGCCGTGCCTATATCGGGCTGGTTGCTCACCGGGTAGAGCTGCGGGCCCATGTGGCCAGTAAGTATGGTCTGGAACACAGGCTGTGCGTTGGTGTGATTGATGTACAGCGTAACGGCCCTGCGGACCTTGCCGGCCTGAAGACCGGAGATATCATAGTATCCATTGATCAGCTACAGGTGAAGGGGGTTGATGAACTTCTGAAGATGATGGATGAAACAAAAATAAGGCAGTCTGTTGAAGTCTCATTCCTTCGGGAAGGTGAGCTGCGCTCTACAAATATGATTGCATCTGAGAGGTATTAGAGCATGTTTCAGGGGGCCATCCAAAAAGTTTTAAGGACTTTTCCTCCACTGCCTTTCTGCGTAAGTGTAACCTTCGTATTGTGTCTGGCATAAGAATGATGACTCCGGAATTTGATGCAGATATTTAAGGTGAAAGCTGGCTGAATATCTGAACAGGAACTGGTGGAGTTGTTCTGCAGTTAACGAAGCCAGACTTCAACGCGGCGGTTCTTATAGCGTCCTTCTCTGGTATTGTTACAGCTTACAGGGAGCAGTTCACCATAACCTCTTACGTTTAGCC
>JBOEGA010000125.1:0-3544 GCA_050633205.1 Methyloligellaceae bacterium
GTTATAATCAATATCTAGATTCCAACATGGTATAATGGGTTTATTAAGATGAAGATATTCTGGTCATGGCAATCTGATCTCCCCGGAAAAATCAGCCGTCATTTCGTACGCAAAGCTCTAATGAATGCAGTGAAATCATTAAATGAAGAGCATGATATTCAAGAGCCTGACCGGCAAGTTACGCTAGACCATGATCGTAAAGGCATCCCTGGATCGCCTGACTTAGCCAGCCTAATTTTCCAGAAAATTGAGAACTGTGATGTTTTCGTTGCGGATGTTACTCCAGTCGGGGTGTCTACGACAAACCAAGAAAACATAGATCAGAAAAAATTTATGAACTCTAATGTCGCTATTGAGCTTGGTTACTTTTTAAAAGCTACTGGGGACCGCAATCTGATTATGGTAATGAATGAAGCTTATGGCAAACGGCAAGATTTACCGTTTGATTTGCGGCATAAAGCTGGTCCGATTTTTTACAATCTTAATCAAAATGCTAACAAGGATGAAATAGATCAAGAGCTAAAAAAATTGTCTGGCAAGCTCAAAGTTGCATTATCAGAAATTTTGCCTACTTTATATCCACAAACACCACCTTTTCAAAGATGTAACTCGATAGAGAATGATCCAGGAAGATATTTCCTACCCCAGAAACCTTTAGTAATACGAACGAGTCGCTTTGAGAATGAACCAACTCAATATCTTGTTTCAGATGAAGCATTATATTACTTAAGAATTATTCCTGACCGACACACAAGAGAATTGAGTCGTTCTGAAGCAATCGAGTTGATTAAAAAAGGACCAGTTCATCTAAATCCGTTTGATTATGACCGATCTGGTTCAAGTTTTGATTCAAATGAATTTGGCGCTATTTCCTTTGAAGCTGACTATGAAAAAAATTTAATAACAAGTGCTGCTCAGCTATTTCTATCACGTGAAATCTGGGCTTTTGGAAATAATTACCTAAGTGGTAAATCCTCCCGCAATGAGAAAATTGGTATCCCTAGCTTAGTTTTTGAAAAAAACTTTACTCTTATGCTCCCTCAATATCTAAAGTTTATGACAGAAAAATGTGAAATAGAGCCACCATTTATAATTGAAGCCGGGATTACTGGTATAAAAGATAATTACATATTCTTGCCTAGGCGTACTGAATGGGGACCCATCCTTCAGGACAACATAAAATGGACAGATACAATAAAAAGTATTGATCCTGAAGAAGTTGATAAAGTATTATTAGGAATATTTAGAGCTGTTTACGATGCAGCCGCTAAAGAGCGACCAGAAGATTTATACGGTTTTCCTGGACAAACGCCAGGAACGATACCCAATACCCAATACCCAATAGCCAATAGCCAATAGCCAATAGGTAAAAACAATGTTTTTTTATATGCCCTACTGAAGAAACAAGTCCGTGCAAGTCTAAAAAGCCAACCCTGCGAAGGAAGCCATCTAATTTGATATTATTTATGCCTGAGACGGCCATTGCAGCCGCCCCTTCTCACCCCTTCACACAAACGACCTGACGTAACGTATGCACGATTTCAACCAGGTCTTTTTGTGCTTCCATGACTGCCTCGATTGGTTTGTAGGCGGCCGGGGTTTCGTCTATTACTTCTTCGTCGGTTCGGCATTCGATGCCTTTTACGGCTTCGATGTGTTCGGCCTGGGTGACGCGTTTTCGGGTTTCGGTTCTTGACATGACGCGGCCTGCGCCGTGGCTGCAAGAGCAGAAGCTTTCCTCGTTACCCAATCCGCGGACTATGAAGGATTTTGCGCCCATGGAGCCGGGGATAATTCCCATTACACCTTTTGCTGCGCGGACTGCGCCTTTTCTTGTCACCAGAATATTTTCGCCGAAGTGGTTTTCCTTTGCCACGTAGTTATGGTGGCAGTTGACGGCCAGTTCACCGATCTGGAATGGTGGCAAGTGTTTTCGCAGGGCCTGAAGGACGGCGTCCATCATGGCTTTGCGGTTTTCCATTGCGTAGTCCTGTGCCCAGTTCAGAGCTTCGATATAATCATCATAATGTTCTGTTCCTTCTGCAAGGTATGCCAGATCGAGGTCTGGCAGGTTTATGAAGTGGCGGCGCATATCTTCCCGGGCTTTTTCTATGAAATAGCGGCCGATCAGGTTTCCTGCACCACGGGAGCCGGAGTGCAGCATGACCCAGATGTCGTCGTTTTCATCGAGGCAAAGTTCGATGAAGTGGTTTCCGCCGCCCAGAGAGCCAAGCTGGTGTGCCGGACCTTTATGGGCGATTTTCGGGTGCTTTTGCAGGATTGCGTCATAACGTTTTCCAAGCTCCTGCCAACGCGTTCCAACTGTTTCCGGTACAACTGGCCAGCCTCCACGTAATGCTAGTCCAGGTGTTGTAACGAAACCGTGAGGCACTGCACGTTCGATTTCCGTGCGGATGGCGGACAAGCTCTCAGGCAGATCACTTGCTGACAGAGAGAGTTTCCAGGCCATCATCCCACAACCGATATCGACACCAACTGCAGCCGGGATGATCGCGCCTTTTGTCGGGATCACACTGCCGATGGTTGAACCGCGTCCGAAATGCACATCCGGCATAACAGCGAGGTGTTTGAAGATAAACGGCAGTGATGCTGTTTTGCGGAGCTGGTCTTTTGCCTTGTCATCGACCGGAACGCCCTGTGTCCACATTTTGATCGGGCGGCTGCCTTTCTCTGTGATGACGTCGAATGTTCTCTGTGTCATGGTGTTGATTCTTTTCGGCTACCAATAATAATATCAATTATGCTTGAATACTTTTTCTCCCATTCTTCCTGATAATGTTTTTTGCCTTCTATGGTGTATGATGGAACTCCTGATTCAGTAACCAGATTTAATATGAGATTAGAGTACGAAAAACACCAATCACTTATTCTTCTTAAAAAATCCGGATAGGGGAGCTTACCGTTTCCATTAATATCAGGATGGGCAAGGAACTCATTTCTTGTTTTTTTTAAATCCGTAAGTTCATTGCCATAACTAGTGAGAAAAGATTTTTTTTCTTTATCCAAGATTTTACATATACTTTTATCATCCGAATTTTCTGGAATATTTTCTTCTGTAATATATATAAAACCTCGAAATTCGGCCCCTGATTTAATCTCTTCCGGACGACTAAAAAGTGATTCTTTATTCTCAACTGAATTATAAATATACTTACGAATTTCTATTAATAATGCATCTACTGAATATTGCTTCTTATTCGTATCAACACTATCTAATATAACGCATAGTTCCATTGCTAAGCACCTTAAAAAGGAAATTTGGTAATCAACTAAAAAATCATTTTTTGCTTGGCAGTCTGATGACCAATCCATTAAGTCATTATATTTTTTATCAAACATTGTTGTGAGAATTGAGCTCAAATAGCAGCAATGCCTGGCACGAGTATTTAAATTAGAAACCAATTCAATAATATTTTCGCGCAATATGTCGTTCATTTTTAATCTCCGGGAAGGTTTACTCTTCCGTGGGTTAGCATCTTATATAATCTTTACCCACCCTGATTAGATCAATGACCTCCACCAG
>JBOEGA010000126.1:0-20382 GCA_050633205.1 Methyloligellaceae bacterium
TATTTGTGGATATTTAAATACTCACATTGAACTGGTTTCTATCGTTCTGCAAGAAATTTAAACGAAAGAATTTAACAAGATAAGCATACTTACTCCCAAAAGTCGGCGCAATTAAGTTTAATTTGCCCATGCTGGAAGTACGATATCCACAAGAATGTGTGAGGATAGCATGTACTCTCATCAATATTCTTAATTTGGGATGTACTATATAGAAAAAAGATAAGGTAAATATTGATTTGATACAAATGGTTAATGGACCACTAATGCTCAAGATAATCATCAGTATGCATATTTTATATTGTCTGATGTAACTTATACTTATTGCGGAAAATATTGTTTTCATTCCTAGAGCAAAGAGATATATTTTTTGTTGTATTACATGACCAAATATATGAGTACGTGACCTAGATCAAAGCCTTTTGCTGTGGAACAAGTAGTTAAAGAAATATGAAAAATGAAGTCATAAACGGTGGGGAGGATGTTTATTCCCGTGTTCTGCAGTGGTATGGGCATATGGGCGTTGACGAGGTGCTTGAAGACCACCCGCTTGACTGGTTTGAACTGTCAGAAAAGCAAGTAAAACAACCAGTTACTCCTAAAAAACCAATGCAGAGCAGTGCGCCTTTGGCTGCTCCGACCAGCAAACCACAGTCACGTCCAGTCACGAGAAGTTACAGTGCAGTCCCTCCTGACAATGCAGTTAATGACGCCAGGGAAAAGGTAAAAACGGCCAAAACACTGCAAGAACTGGAAGATATTCTGAGAAGCTTTGAAGGTTGCGGGCTGAAGGCGACAGCCAAGAACACGTGTATTTACCGGGGTTCACCAGACGCAAAACTGATGATGATTGGCGAGGCTCCCGGTCGTGATGAGGATATTCAGGGTGTTCCGTTTGTTGGTCGTGCAGGTCAGTTGCTTGATAAAATGCTGGCTGCTATCGGGCATGATGAAAAGAATACCTATATAACCAATATTGTTTACTGGAGGCCTCCGGGCAACCGGACACCAACTCCGCAGGAAGCACAGATCTGCCTGCCTTTTCTAATCAGGCAGATTGAACTGATAAAACCGCAGGTTCTCGTTTTTCTTGGAGGAGCTGCCGCGAAGCATATGCTGAATACCAATGACGGTATTATGAAATTGCGGGGCAAGTGGAAGGAAATGGAAATTGGTGGTGCGCAAATTAAAGCGATTGCCACTTTGCATCCTGCCTATCTGTTAAGGACACCAGCAGGCAAGAAGCTCGCGTGGAAGGATTTTCTTGCAATCAGGCAGGAAGCGGGATTAACGGATTAGGGGCCTGAAGGCCAGGATCAGCATAGAAGGTGAAATAGAATATGCCCGGTATTGATGAAAGCATTGAATTCAGACCTATACGCATAGGTATACTGACTGTCTCTGACAGCCGTACCAAAGAGACAGATGATTCAGGGGCAACACTTATCAGGCTGCTTACGGAATCCGGTCACGAGAATGCTGCATATGAAGTTGTAACGGATGATGTTCCTGTTATTCGCAGTACTGTTGAAAGCTGGGTCAAAGATGAGAATATTGATGCCATTATTACGACTGGCGGTACAGGACTGACTGGCAGAGATATCACGCCGGAAGCTGTGAAGCCTTTATTTGACAAGGAAATCGATGGCTTCTCTACGGTCTTTCATATGGTTTCCTATGAGACGATAGGTACATCCACACTGCAATCCCGCGCTTTTGCAGGGATCTCCGCGCAGACTTATATATTCTGCATTCCGGGATCTCCGGGGGCATGTAAAGACGCCTGGAAGGGTATCTTTAAATACCAGCTTGATAACAGGCACAAACCCTGTAATTTCGTAAATATTATTCCGCGCCTGAATGAGCACAAGAAGTGAGCATAATTTCTGCATCTGAATGATGTGCACTCAGATGCAGAAAATCTTTATACGGTTGCTTCTGCCTCAAGTGCATTTGCAAGGCGCTCTCTGGCCTGTTCGGCTTCCCGCTGACGGGCCCACATGCTTGCATAAAGCCCGTTTTTGCTGATCAAGCTTGAATGATTGCCCCGTTCAACGATCACACCTTTTTCAAGAACTATAATTTCGTCAGCATGAACAATTGTCGAAAGTCTGTGAGCAATAACCAGTGTGGTTCTGTTCTGAGAAACCTTATCCAGTGCATCCTGAATTTCTTTTTCCGTATGGCTATCAAGTGCTGATGTTGCTTCGTCCAGCATAAGGACCGGAGGGTTTTTCAATAAAGTCCGGGCGATTGCTACGCGCTGCTTTTCTCCACCAGACAGCTTCAGTCCACGCTCTCCAACCATAGCCTGCAGGCCATCGGGCAGATTTGAAATAAATCCATCAAGCTGGGCAAGCTGTATTGCATCCTGCAGCTCCTGTTCAGTAGCATCAGGTTTGCCATAACGGATGTTATACTCAAGTGTGTCGTTAAAGAGCACCGTATCCTGCGGCACCATTCCGATAGCGTGGCGCAAAGATTCCTGAGTTATATTCCTGATCTCCTGATCATCAATTTTTATAGTGCCTGATGTGACTTCATAAAACCGAAAAAGAATTCTTGAAATTGTCGACTTTCCGGCACCTGACGGACCTACGATTGCAATCATCTTACCGGCGGGAACTTCAAAGCTTACATCTTTCAGAATCTGCCTGCTGGCATCATAGGAGAAAGATACATTTTCAAATTTGATTACCCCTTCGGTGACAACAAGAGAGTTTGCATCCGGGGCGTCCTGTATTTCCGGTGCGACACCCAGCAAAGAGAACATGTTTTCAATATCGACCAGTCCCTGTTTAATTTCCCTGTATATCATGCCCATAAAATTCAAAGGCTGATAGAGCTGTATCAGCAGGGCATTGACCATGACAAAATCACCAACAGTCAAAGTCCCCTGTGCAACGCCATTTGCTGCCATAAGCATGCAGATTGTCAGACCTGTCGTGAAAATTATGATCTGCCCGGAGTTGAGAAAACCCAGAGATTCATATGCCTTTATGGCTGCAGCTTCGTATTTGGACATTGAATGATCAAAGCGATCTGCTTCCATTTTTTCATTGCCAAAATATTTGACTGTCTCGTAATTAAGAAGGCTGTCTATTGCCTTTGAATTGGCTTCGGTATCAGAGTCATTCAGGTCTCTTCTGATGGCGATACGCCATTCGCTGGCTTTAAATGTGAACCAGACATAAAGCGCAATCGTGACTATGACGACCATCATCATCTGCCATCCGAAATAATAAAGCAGGATGAGAGATACAAATGCCAGCTCGATAGCGGTTGGAATGGTGTTAAGTATACCCATTCTGATAATCAGTTCGATAGAAGCATTGCCTCTTTCAATCACACGGCTCAATCCACCTGTTCTTCTTTCCAGATGGAAACGCAATGACAGCCTGTGCAGATGTTCGAAAGTCCGCTTTGCCAGTTTGCGAACTGCATTCTGTCCGACTTTTGTGAAAAGCACATCCCGGATCTGATTGAAAACAATCATCATGATACGTCCGACACCATATGCGATGATCAGCATCACTGGCACTATGGCAATGGTGACAAGCTGGGATGCGGATGATTTATCGGCGACTCCATTTGTCGTCAGCCAGTCGACGGCTCCTTTATAGAAGATGGGAATACCAACAGTCACGACCTTAGCAAAAATCAAGGCAACAAAAGCCCAGATTACCCGCAAACGCAGGTCAGGACGATCTGCCGGCCATACCATAGGAAGCAGGCTGGCCAATGTTTTTGTATGACTAGGCTGTTCAACCAACCCGAGGCTATTGGAGTTGGAAGAGCTGCTCATTCCCCGCATATAAGATATCCTTGTAATGAAAAACGGCACCACTCATGGGGTGCCGTTTCTTTGTGTAGCAGTTTTATACCAGAAAAATCAAATCCCGGTTATGGAAGGCGAAGTTTCTGCCCCGGATAGATCAGGTCCATTTTTCTGATTACCCTCCGGTTCATACGGTAGATTTTCCAGTAAGCTTTACCGTCACCATAGTATCTGGCTGAAATTTTCCATAGGCTATCGCCGAAAATAACAAGGTGATACTCAGGGCGGGATGCGCCCTTATCCATTTTTCTGAGTGTTTTTGCATCTTTTGCTACCGAAGCTGTAACAATTGTCTTTTTGCTTATTTGCTCAGTTTTCTTTTCTGTCACAGCTACAGGCTTTTCTGTTTTTGCTGTTGCTGTTCCGGACTTGTCCGCATCTTTTTTGACTGCAGTCTCTTTTTTGCCGGGTTCGGTCTTCTTGTCATCAGATGTTGAAGTTACCTTTTTTTCCTGATCTTTTTTACCGGAAACCTCTTTGCCTGCGGACTGTTCTGAAGTTTTTTCAGCAGCTTTATCTTTCACAGAAGAAATTGATGATGATCCGCCAGCACTGGCCGTTACGGCTTTTTGTGCCTGGGCTTTCTTCTGCTCTTCCTTGCCTGTATCAACTTTTGTGGATTTCTCAGAAACCGGTGTTACTTTTTTCTCAGTCTTGCTCACCACCTGCTTTTTAATTTCGCGCTTCTGCATCAGGAAAGGCTTCTTACCCTTCTCATGCCTTACAATTTCAGGTTTGGCAGTATTCTCTTCAGAAAAATCGATATCGAGTGTCTGACTGGAAGTCAGAGTATCTTTTTTGTTTGGTGACAATGCAGAGAGAGTAATACTTACACGCTTTTCGGCAAAATCTCTGGCATTGAGAGATACAACCCAACGGCCATCCTTTTTATTTGCCTGTGTTGTCTTAAGTTTCTTCCCTCCAGCTGTCAGCTGAACCAGCCAGCCTTCCGGAGCAAAGCCGGATATCTGTCCGCCATTGTAAGAAACATTTGTTACCTGAAAAACCAAAGGCCTGTTTTTTGCCGGAACAGCTTTTTTCTCGGCCTGCTCCTTGTCATTATTATCATTTTTCTTTTCAGCATCGGTATCAGGTTTCTTTTTTTCCTGCTGAACTTCTTTTTTCTCCTGCTGCTCTTCTTTTTTTTCTGTTGTTTCAGCAGGTTTAACTTTTGCTACCACTTCCTGATAGAAAGCAGCGAGCTTTGGTTGGACTTCATCCCACTTTGCCACGGCATATGTTGCGCACAGCAAAATAATAATAAGCAGGAGAATCCATATAAATCGCCAGATTTTCATTATATTATACTCTCATCCACATTCGGCTGCGCACAATGCATGTTCAAGGCCAGCATTCAAATTGTGCCGGGTTTGCGCAGCATATTGTATTCGTCATACAATCAGTTTTTGTTCTATTTTTTAAAACCACAGCACTTTGTTTCTGCGGTGCAAAAGTTTCTGTCCCTGTCATACGTTTTTTAAAAGAAATGAGGTCATTTTTTTTACATTAATTGCAGTAAAAGCACACAACTAGTGCGAATCAGCAACAAAAACAGCTCTCTGTTCATTGTTTCATCATAAAAAATCGCCTTTGCAATCTATATTTTTCATAATCAATATAGGTATTTGCCTAATATCTCTCTCCCAAACAAAATTGATTATTTTATAATCACGCATGAATAGTATTGAGTTCTGTAACAACAAGGATATAAAATTGCACTATGTGTGAGCCGGGATACATGTTTTATCCAGTGTACATGCTATAAATCTTAAGGGTCAAAACCCAGTTTGATTGTTTGGCTTTAAAAAAACGAAAAAGGCAGGAAACCTCAATGCAAGCAGGACCGTTTCTGGATGCAGCCAGTAAAAATGAACACGGCGCGCACAATTTTTTTCATACCGTTCTTTTGATGGCCTGTCTGGCTTCGATAATGATATTCTGCTCGTGGTTACTGGCAGGTATTTTTGGAGTGATTATTGCCTCTCTGCTATTTACTGCATTTGCATATATCTCAACCCGTATCCCCGGGCAGGTTGTGATGCGGATGTACCGTGGCAAACAGGTTAATGATGACCAGCTTAACAGGATAGTTGAAATTCTGTCAGACCGTGCCGAGCTGGCAGCGACGCCACGGCTATATGTTATACCAAGCTCAACCCTGAATGCATTTGCTACAGGCTCACAGAAATCTCCATTTATTGCTATTACAGAAGGGTTATTGCGCCGCCTGGACCTGAAAGAGGTTTCTGCAGTTCTTGCTCATGAGATCAGCCATATCAGAAATAATGATCTTAAATTAATGGCACTGGCTGATGCGACCAGCAGAGTTACCCAGTTGATGTCGTTTGTTGGCATTATACTTATTCTGGCAAATCTTCCGCTATGGCTGGTTGATGCGGACGGTTTCCCCTGGCTGGCTGCAATTTTATTATATCTGGCACCAACTTTAGGAAATTTGCTACAGCTGGCTCTATCGCGGACACGTGAGTATGATGCGGATCTTGAAGGGGCTTCACTGACAGGAGAACCGCAGTCCCTGATTAATGCATTGGAAAAGCTTGAGGAGTATCAGGGAGCTGTCTGGGAAGATATGTTTTTTCCGGGACGCAGAATTCCACAACCATGCCTGCTACGCAGTCATCCACCCACACACAGCAGAGTTGAAAAATTAAAAGGGCTGCAACCTGTGTTACCACCGATAACTGTTCCGACAACCCCGATTATTACCATGGTTGGAGCGGGACCAGTTACCCTGCATCCGCGATATCATTTTCCATGGCCTGGCATCTGGTACTAGAGCTGTCGCGCTTCAGCAGAATTCCAGGCTCAAGGCAGAGAGAGTGCCGAGCCTGGCTTTTTTGATTACAACATTGAATCCAGAATAGATTTCGACAGTTGCTTCAACCTGTTTTCGTCCGGGATAACACGGGCGAATGAACGCAGACCCAATACGGAATTGAGGAATAGATCACCCAGAGTTTCTGCGCTGTGCTTATCCGAGATTTCACCATTTTTCTGGCCATCTGTAATGACTTCCATATAGATTTTTCTCAATCTATCCAAGCCACTGGCAATTTTTTCGGCAGCCAGTTCATCATGTGGCAGACGCTCAAGCGCTGAATTATGAAGCAGACAACCGCGAGACTCCATTGACTGGAGGTCACATTTCATTATGGCTTCCAAAATCAGCTCAAGTTTTTTACGAGCTGTTGAAGTACCTTCAAGGTTTTTTCTTAATCTGTTCTCTGTGCTGATCGAATAGTGATCAATCGCAGACAGGAAAAGCTCATGTTTTGTACCGAAGCTATTATACAAGCTCGATTTGGATAGCTTCATGGACTTTAACAGGTCCATCAGTGATGATGCTTCGTAGCCCTTCGACATAAAGACTTCTACTGCACTATTCATCGCTTCTATTTCGTCAAATTCTCTTGGTCGCGCCATTCATCCCCCCTAAGGTTTCACTTTCCGACATTACCGTAATGTTTCCGAATCAGTTATTCAGATTTTAATGCGTAAGATTAATTACGGCAAACTATAAGTCCAAAATTATTATTCAGAGTCAAGTTCGGAAAACACTACAGTGAAAGTTTTATAATATTACCTCACTTTAGGAAATGGTACTTTATACTGGAACCAATAGCGAAAATGCGTATTACGGAAACAAAAAACGTAATTATGCAGGTGCGGGAGCGCCATCACGCATGAGCTTATAGTTAATACTGTCAATCAGAGCTTCAAAAGAAGCATCTACAATATTGGGTGATACACCAACAGTATACCAACGACGGCTCTGGTTATCCATACTTTCAACGAGCACTCTGGTTACTGCATCAGTACCGCCTGTCAGTATGCGGACCTTATAATCAACCAGCTTCAGGTCATCTATATAGCTCTGATATTTGCCAAGATCTTTGCGCAGTGCATGATCAAGAGCATTTATAGGGCCATTTCCCTCGGCCCAGGACATCATTACCTCATCATCGACATGAACTTTTACGTTGGCTTCAGATATTGTTACGAGCTGGCCCAGTGCGTTATGGCGGCGCTCTACCAGCACACGGAAGCTATCCACTTCAAAGTACTGAGGGACATTTTGCAGTTTTCTGCGGGCAAGCAGTTCAAATGAGGCATCTGCTCCTTCATAGGCATAACCAAGAGCCTCACGGCGCTTTACCTCTTCCAGTAACTGCCCTATGCGGTCATCATCTTTATCGACCTGCACACCGATGCGATCAAGTTCGGCAACGATATTGGACTTGCCAGCCTGATCCGAGACAAGCAGCTTTCTGGAGTTTCCGACAAGTTCGGGTTTTATGTGCTCGTATGTGCCCGGATCTTTAAGAACTGCTGATACGTGTATTCCGCCCTTATGTGCAAAAGCTGTTTCACCAACATAGGGAGCATGGCGGTTTGGTGCCTGGTTCAGGATTTCATCAAGTACACGTGATGCATGTGTCAGATTGCGGAGTTTTTCGGGTGTTACGCCTGTTTCGAATTTATTGGCCAGATCTGATTTCAGCATCAGTGTCGGGATGATCGAGGTGAGATTTGCGTTACCGCAACGCTCGCCAAGGCCATTTAATGTGCCCTGGATCTGGCGAACACCAGCTTTTACTGCTGCCAGAGAGTTTGCGACAGCATTCTCGGTGTCGTTATGGGTATGGATACCGACATGGGTTCCGGGGATTACTTTTATGACTTCGGTGACGATATTATGGATTTCATCCGGCAGGGTTCCGCCATTTGTATCGCAGAGTACAACCCAGCGCGCGCCGGAATCATATGCAGCTTTTGCGCATTGAAGGGCATATTGCGGGTTGGCCTTGTAACCATCGAAAAAGTGTTCGCAATCTATCATTGCCTCTTTATCATGGTCGATTACGGCGGCGACGGACTGGGATATGGCATCCACGTTTTCGTCATTGGTGATGCCGAGGGCAACTCGGACATGATAGTCCCAGCTTTTTGCGACGAGGCAGACAGATTCTGCTTCGGCCTGCAATATAGCCTGAAAGCCTGGGTCATTTTCCAGCGAGCGCCCTGCCCGCTTGGTCATGCCAAAGGCAGTTGTGCGGGCGTTTTTATATTTACGTTTTTCGGAAAAGAAGGATGTGTCGGTGTGATTTGCGCCGGGGTAGCCTCCCTCAATATAGTCGATACCGATGGAATCCAGTGTTTCTGCAATAAGAATTTTATCATCAACAGAAAAATCAACCCCATGTGTCTGGGCTCCATCCCTCAAGGTCGTATCGAATAGGTAGAGGCGTTCTTTACTCATCACTGCTCCTTACCCGAACATGTTCGGACATGGTAATATGTTATTGCTTTGTTAATAACGGGGGCGGATTAACACCCCCTTAATTTATTCAGTTCACTGAGAGCCTAACCTGCTATTTCCCAGGTTGTGCCTTCCGGTCCGTCTTTCAGGGCGATGCCCATATCGGTCAGTTCGGTGCGAATTCGATCGGCTTCCGCGAAGTCCTTTGCCTTTTTGGCATCATTGCGCGCAACAATCATTGCTTCAATTTGAGTTTCGTTAATATCAACAGATGAAGGGCGCCAGTTTTTCCATTGTGTGTTGGTGTGGTGCAGTAAGCCGAGGAGATTTGCACTGGCTTTCAGGGAAAGTGCTGCTTCTTTATCATTGACTGCCTTATCGCGGAGTTCGTGGAGTGCTGTTATTGCTGCCGGTGTGTTGAGATCGTCTTCCAGCGCTGCAAGGACAACGGGACTGATTTCGCCCTGGCCTTCAATATCGCCGATCGTTTCATACCAGCGGTTGAGTGTCTGTTTTGCTTCTGTGACGCCCTGGGCAGTCCAGTTGATAGGCTTGCGGTAGTGGGTCATCAGCATTGTCAGTCTGAGGGCTTCGCCATGCCAGTCCTGCAGCAATTCGTTGATGGTTATGAAATTGCCCAGTGATTTGGACATTTTCTCACCTTCGACCTGAAGGAAGCCGTTATGCATCCAGATGTTTGCCATTTTATCGGAGGCATGACCGCAGCGGCTTTGCGCCAGTTCGTTTTCGTGGTGAGGGAATACCAGGTCAATGCCGCCACCGTGAATGTCGAATGTTTCGCCAAGATGTTTTGCGGACATTGCGGAACATTCGATATGCCAGCCTGGACGGCCATCTGTTTTAATATTACACGGAGAGTTCCAGCCCGGTTCATTCTCTTTTGAAGGCTTCCATAAAACGAAATCCATAGGATCTTTTTTATAGGGAGCGACCTCTACTCTTGCTCCTGCTTCCATATCTTCAAGAGAACGGCCTGAAAGTTTGCCATAGTCTGCCATTGAGGAAACTTCAAACAGAACATGATCTTCAGCCACATATGCATGACCACGCTCGACAAGCTGTTCTATGAGCTGTTTCATTTCCTCGATATGGTCTGTTGCTCTTGGTTCAACCGTTGGTGGCTGACAGCCAAGGGCTGCTATATCCTGATGGAACTGATCGGCAGTTTTTTCGGTCAACTCACGGATGGATATCCCTTCTTCGAAAGCACGCTGATTGATCTTGTCATCCACGTCTGTAATATTGCGGGCATAGGTAACTTTATCGTCCCCATATGTATGGCGCAGAAGCTGAAATAATGTGTCGAAGACAATGATCGGGCGGGCATTACCAATATGGGCGAAGTCGTAGACAGTCGGGCCGCAGACATACATTCTGACATTATCAGAATTCAGGGGCACCAGCTCCTGTTTGTTACGAGTAAGCGTATTATATAGCGTTATAGGCACGCGACTTCCCTCCTACCTTGTGGCGGGCGTCCAACTTATAGTTTTATCAGGGAATAGGTGAACGGCCACGCCAACGGATATGTTAGCCTGTAATAATAATTTCTGCTGCGATACAGCATGGGATTATGTTGACCGTTTTGTTCATAGGCTTTCTTATGCGTACTTTTATATAAAGCGTCAAGGCATACTATCCACTGTCAGGAAAAAAGTTATTGGATGTTCAGGGATCCTATTTGTATATTATGAGAACTATCGCTTATAATGGACTGAGCGGTAAGTACATTTTATCGAATGAACCGTGCACTATTCATCAACTATTCATTGCTGTGTTTTATAAATAAATCACAGTGTTAAACCAATTAAAGCGTTTGTCTCCCTTAGAGATAGAAAAAAGCTCAACATTTTATGATGATCCGCAAAATAGCCTTAACATCTATTGTCTGCCTGAGTGCGCTTGGTATTACCGCGCTAATTTCTCCTGCCCAGTCTCAAAGAGACCGGGAGTACCAACGGGACCGGGAATATCAGGATCAGGGATTTGATACTGGTGAAGCAGGAAAACGGCAGGGACAACAGTCTGGCGGGTATACCAGCGATACTGACGTAAATATATCTCCTCAACAGCGCAGGTGCATGTCTCTGGAAAAGCAGCTTGCACAATTGTGGATCGCGAAGTCCCACTCAAGAAAAGACCTTCCTAAACTTGATGACGAGTTACAAAAATGGGATTCAATATATTTGAAAACCAAGGCAAAAGCTGAGCGTTCCCGCTGTTACAAGGACCTTTTCATATTTGGTAAAGAGTTAAGAAATACGAGAAAATGCCAGAAACTCGGGCGTAAAATAGAAGAAGCCAAGAGCAAGCTCAGAGATCTGCAGGATCAAAAACAGCGTGTCACATCAAATGATACCCGTGAGGAAGATCATATAATTGCTGTTCTGGCCAGAGAGGGGTGCGGGACACAATATGAAAAGGAAGATCGCAAAAGAAACCGATTTACTTTTCTATTTGGTGGCCGTGACGATGATGAGCGCGAGAAAACACAGGGCACGGGCATTATGCCGTTTGCGACCTACAGGACAATGTGTGTGCGCACATGTGACGGCTTTTACTTCCCTGTCAGTTTTTCCACTCTCCCAAGCCGTTTTCCTATCGATGCGGGGCAGTGCCAATCCAAATGTGCGGCACCTGCAGAACTTTATGTATACAAGAATCCCGGCGAGAACATTGAGCAAATGGTGTCAGTTAACGGGCAGCCATATTCGCAGGCACCCTATGCTTTTCGTTACCGCAAGGAGTATGTGAAGGGCTGTTCCTGCAAGCAGGAAGAGTTTTCCCCAGAAGCGCTCGGATTAGTTGTGGAAAATAGTAAGCAGGGCAATGACAATAACAATCAATCGCAACAAGAAAAAGCACCTAACCAAAAGTCTGAAAATAAAAGAAAAAAAATTGATTACATAGAATAGTTCTAATAAAGACTATTCATGTTTATTTAGAATAGTTCTTATTTACAACTTTTCATACCTAAATGTTTCTATAGGAATTCTTTATTTTCATCCAGATATTCTATGTATAAATAATATTGACCACTTTACGCCACATTTTCGTCCCCATTCACAAAGAATATTGATGCTCGTTATTTGGTTTTATTAGTAATTAACATATGAGTATCATGACAAAACCTGACATCACAAAAATCGTTGAGCTAAAGCCTGTTACTCTGGATGATCTGGCTTCAGTTCGGTATGTACACAAAGCATCTTTTGTTGCCCTTTGCGGCGCTAATCATTCAGAAGAAGAAGTTCAGGCGCATATGGATATGGTCAATTCCAAACAGTATGTTGATCTTATTCTTGCGAACAACATGTATTGTGCCTGGATGGGCAATGAGATTGTGGGTACAGCCGGCTGGTCACCAGCCGATGACAGCGGGCACACAGCACGTATTAATCTGGTCTGTGTAAGGCCGATGTTTAATAATCTCGGGATTGGGCGATTGCTTATCAGAAATTCAGAGCTGCGCGCAAAGAGTGCAGGATTTTATGATTACAGTGTTCGTTCAAATATTAATGCAGTACCGTTCTACCAGCTTCAAGGCTATAGCATCTCATCTCATGGCATTATGCATACACGTATGAAGATCGATCTTCCTGTCGCGTTTATGCGTAAATTCGGGGTTCCTGTTAACGAGAACTTCCCACGACAAGAAAGAGAGCCAGTTTACCTTCGTGCTTAATCTTTCCCTTCCTCTTTATGCCGCTCCAATATTCAGGTTCGGGCCATATAACTTGCCCGAACCTTTCTTTTTTTTACCCTGAAGTTTAACAGGTTTCTCCATTCAGACGTTTCAAGCAGGTCTCCCTGCCAATCAGCAGAATAAACCCAGTCAGTTCAGGACCGTGCTTACGCCCTGTCAAAGCAAGGCGAAGTGGCATAAACAATGATTTGCCTTTAGCACCTGTTTCGTTTTTCACAGCTGTTGTCCATTCTTTCCACGTATTTTCATTCCATGGATCTGCGGGCGCCAGCTCAGCAGCTTTTTTACAAAAATCCTGATCCTCAATAACAGGAGTAACAGGGCCACAGACAACATCCCACCATTCTTTGGCATCGCTCAGAATGTTGATGTTTTCACGGGCTATATTCCAGAAACTCTCATCACCTTTAACGCCAATATCTGATAATCGGTCTTTAACAGCGCCAAAATCCAGCTCATGGAGAAGTTTAGCATTAAGAGCTCTCAATTCTTCCTGATCAAATCTGGCAGGTGCACGTGAAAGTTTACTCACATCAAATATCTCAGCAACTGCTTCCATACTCTTGTAGGGAGCAATTGGCTCGGAAGATCCAATAGTTGCGGAATGGCTTACAACAGCAAGTGCCTCAAGACCTTCATCACGCATGGACTCTATGGACAATGAGCCAAGCCGCTTGGAGAGGGCCTGCCCTTCAGAACCGACCAGTAAGTTGTGGTGTCCCATTTCAGGGGCTTTTGCTCCCAGCGCTTCAAAGATCTGAATCTGAGCGCCACTGTTTGCAACATGGTCTTCACCACGAATAATATGAGTTATATTGAAATCAATGTCATCTACAACACTTGGCAGCGTATACAGATAAGTTCCATCAGCCCGTATCAAAACCGGATCTGATAAAGAGGATGCATCGACTTTCTGTTCGCCCCTCACAAGATCGTTCCAGACAACCTGACGAGGTTCCAGCTTGAAGCGCCAGTGTGGCTTTCTACCTTCGGCTTCAAGCTTAGCGCGCTCATCATCATCAAGATTCAGACCTGCCCTGTCATATACCGGTGGCTTGCCACGAGCGAGCTGGCGTTTTCGCTTTCTGTCAAGTTCATCAGCAGTTTCGTAACATGGATAAAGCAGTCCGGCGTCTTTCAGTTTTTTTGCTGCTGCGTCATATTCTTTAAAGCGATCTGACTGTTTTGCTTCAAGATCCCATTCGAGACCGAGCCAGCGCAGATCCTGTTTAATTCCCTCTTCGAACTCTTTTGTTGATCTTTCCTGATCCGTATCATCCAGACGCAACATATATTTTCCGCCATTTTTACGAGCGAAAAGCCAGTTTATTAGTGCAGGACGGATATTACCGATATGTAGCCTTCCCGTTGGGCTTGGCGCAAAACGTACTATGATTGTCATTTGAAATGCTTTTTTGGTTGCCAAAATTTACCATCCGGTCTAACCGGGCTTACTCTTATATGCAAGAGGCAACACAGAATTGTTGGCTTATATTTTGATGAATAAGCCAATATCAGACGGTATCATGCTCCACAGGAGCAATAATGTCTCTGGACATAGTGTCAATCTGATAGCAGATCAGATTGACACTATAAGTTTTACCAAAAACAACTAACAGTGCCGGACTTCCCTACTCAAATCGTCAGGGGAGAATAATCAGCCTGTAATTTTTTCCATCTGTATGATGTTATCAAGCTCAATAATGCTTACGGCATCAAGACCGTAGATAACGCCACCGAAGATAATCGCCGTAACGAGAGCATTGATTACTTTGCTACCAAACGATATTGAGTTACCAAGCAGGTCAACAAAAAATACCAGAAGTGCAGCAGCTACAACAGGTATCAAAAATTGATATTCAGCAGGAATTTCCATGGATATTCTTCCCCAGGTTCATTTTATTATAATTCTCAGTCCAATGATGGATACATAAGTCTATGACCTAATTGTGAACTTCTGCTGAGAAAGATTGATCAGCGGGAGATGGTGGGAAAGATCTGATAAAAATAAAGCAAATATGCAACAAAGCAGGCCGATTGACCTGCTTTGTACTCGTTAAATCTGTAAGATTTTATTGCCCGGTTTCTATCTGCTTTACAGCTTCAGTCATCAGGTCCAGCATTTTACCACGAATTTCGTCATCCGATATTGAAACACCTTTATCATCCAGATCTTTGCGCACCTTACGGAAGACATCTTCATCTCCAGGCTCCTGAAGATCTGACTTGACGACTTCTTTTGCATAATCATCAGCAGCCGTTTCCTTCAGGCCCAGCTGGCCAGCAACCCAGTTACCCAAAAGCTTGTTTCTGCGGGCGCTTGCCTTGAATGCAAGTTCCTGATCATGAGCAAATTTCTTTTCAAACGCCTTTTCACGTTCATCAAATGTCGTCATATTCATTAATCCTTGGATTTTCTACACGCTAATGTAGTATATAGGGGCTGTATCCGTATTGTGCCATATCTCACAGTTTGTGTGAAATCAACCATGAGTGTATATATTTCTTCTGTATATATCCTAATTTTAAATATGGTACAGGGTAATCAATGGGCAATTTGGAAGTTGACAACAAGGGGTTATAAGGCGACATAAAGGCCTTCAAAGAAGTTTAGACTTTTGTATGCTAAGCATTTTTATGCATTACCTTTGAAATTCCGGAGATAATTGAGGCCCTTTGTGGGGTTTATCTTGCTCCATTTTGCTGCACTAGAATACATATCAGTCGATATTATGTGAAAGGATCACGCTTATGAACCGGCGTCGTCGTGTTTATGAAGGCAAGGCCAAAATCCTTTATGAAGGACCAGAGCCAGGAACACTCATCCAGCACTTTAAGGATGATGCTACAGCTTTTAATAACCGCAAACACGAACGTATTGAAGGCAAAGGCGTACTCAACAACCGGATTTCTGAATTTATCTTCCAGAAGCTGACTGATGTAGGCGTTCCGAACCACTTTATCAAGCGTTTAAACATGCGCGAACAACTTATCCGGGAAGTTGAAATTATCCCTCTCGAAGTAGTTGTGCGTAATGTGGCCGCGGGTTCCCTGTCCAAAAGACTGGGAATTGAAGAGGGAACGCAACTGCCCCGATCCATTCTGGAATTCTACTATAAGTCTGATGAGCACGATGATCCTATGGTCACTGAAGAGCATATTACTGCTTTTGGCTGGGCCAACCCTCAGGAAATCGACGAGATCATGGCTATGGCGCTTCGCATTAATGACTTCCTTTCGGGGTTGTTCATTGGCATAGGAATCAGGCTTGTTGACTTCAAGATTGAATTTGGCCGCCATATCGAAAATGAAATGGTTCGGGTTCTTCTGGCTGATGAAATAAGCCCGGACAGTTGCCGTTTATGGGATATTGATTCCAATGACAAACTGGACAAAGACCGTTTCCGCAAGGACATGGGTGGTCTGGTTGAGGCGTATCAGGAAGTTGCCCGTCGTCTTGGCATACTGGTTGAGAACAGCTCATCCCCGCATAATGGACCGCGGTTGGTAACTTCGACATAAGACAGGACTGAATATTTATGAAAGCTCTTATCAAAATAACCCTCAAAAACGGAGTTTTGGACCCACAGGGAAAAGCTATCGAGAATGCTCTCGGTTCACTTGGGTTTGAGGATGTCAATGGTGTACGTCAGGGGAAGTATATCGAAGTATTGCTTTCCGAGAGTGATCCTGAAAAAGCGCGCGCTGAAGTCGAGCAGATGTGCGAAAAACTTCTGGCAAATACGGTGATTGAAAATTACAGCTTTGAGCTTGAAGCTCTGCCTGCATAAAGATCGCAAAGACTATTTAAGGAGAATACCCGGATGAAGGCGAGTGTTATCGTATTTCCCGGTTCCAATTGCGATAGAGATGTTGCAGTTAGCTTACAAAAAGTAACCGGGCACGTGCCAGCAATGGTCTGGCATGGGGACAGTGAAATTCCAGACAGTGATGTAATTGTTTTACCTGGAGGTTTTTCCTACGGAGATTATCTGCGCGCCGGATCAATGGCTGCGCAATCACCTGTTATGCGTTCAGTTATTGAGAAAGCCAAAAGTGGCGTTCCAGTGCTGGGTATCTGTAACGGTTTTCAGGTTCTTACAGAAAGCGGCCTGTTACCGGGTGTTCTGATGAGAAATGCATCTCTGAAGTTCGTTTGTAAAGATGTCCACCTGAAAGTAGAGCGCAACGACACTATTTTCACCAGAGCCTATGATCAGAATGTCATTACCATTCCGGTTGCTCATCATGACGGCAACTATTTCGCAGATGATGAGACGCTGTCACGGCTTGAGGGTGAAGGGCAAGTGGCGTTTCGTTATTGCAATGCAGCCGGGGTTGTTGGCGAGTCATCCAACCCTAATGGCGCACGCAATAATATTGCAGGCATTTACAATGAAACCGGGCGTGTTCTGGGGCTTATGCCACACCCTGAGCGTCTGGCTGATACTGAACTTGGCGGCACGGATGGCGCGCCTATGTTTGCTTCACTTTTGGAGACAGTACATTGACCGCAACAACGAAAATAACTCCGGAAATGGTTGCTGAACACGGCTTGAGCGCTGAAGAATATGAGCGCCTGCTGGGAATTCTGGGACGCGAACCGCGTATTACCGAGCTTGGAATTTTCTCGGTTATGTGGTCTGAGCACTGTTCTTACAAATCTTCCAAATTCTGGCTGAAAACTTTACCGACTGAAGGGCCTCAGGTTATTCAGGGACCGGGCGAGAATGCAGGCATAGTAGACCTTGGGGACGGCGATGCGGCTGTGTTCAAGATGGAGAGCCATAATCACCCGTCATATATTGAGCCGTATCAGGGTGCTGCTACTGGTGTTGGTGGCATTATGCGGGATGTGTTTACGATGGGTGCACGTCCGATTGCCAATATGAATGCGTTGAGATTTGGTTCGCCGGATCATCACAAGACGAAGCATCTGATTAACGGTGTTGTCAGCGGTATTGGCGGATATGGTAACTGTATCGGTGTTCCTACTGTTGGTGGCGAGACCAATTTTGACGAGGGTTATAATAACAATATTCTCGTTAATGCCATGTGTGTTGGTCTGGCCAGAACTGACAAGATTTTCTATTCGGCTGCATCGGGTGTTGGTAATCCGGTTGTTTATGTGGGATCGAAGACCGGACGTGATGGTATTCACGGCGCGACTATGGCGTCTGCTGAATTTGATGATGACAGCGAAGAGAAGCGCCCGACTGTTCAGGTTGGCGATCCATTTACCGAGAAGCTGCTTGTTGAGGCCTGTCTTGAGCTGATGGCGGAAGATTATATCATTGCCATTCAGGATATGGGTGCGGCTGGCCTTACGTCGTCTTCGGTTGAAATGGCGGACAAGGGTGATGTTGGTATTGACCTGAACCTAGATCATGTTCCGTGTCGCGAAACGCTGATGACAGCCTATGAGATGATGCTGTCTGAAAGCCAGGAGCGTATGCTTATGGTTTTGCGTCCGGGTTCGGAAAACCAAGCACAGGCTATTTTTGACAAGTGGGGTCTGGATTTTGCGGTTGTCGGTGTGACGACTGATACGGGCCGCCTTGTTGTTACGCATAATGGTGAGATTGAAGCGGATCTTCCGGTTAAGACGCTGGCGGATTCTGCTCCTGAATATGAGCGTCCGTGGGAAGAGACACCTGCTCCTGCCTATCTGGAAGCAGCTTCAGTTCCGGCTCCTGACAATATTGCGGATGCCCTGCTGAAGGTTATGTCCTCTCCGAATATGGCATCGAAGCGCTGGATCTGGGAACAGTATGACCATATGGTTATGGGTGATACTGTTGGAAGACCTGGTGGTGATGCGGCTGTTGTCCGGGTGCACGGCACAGAGAAAGCTGTTGCGATTGCTACTGATGTTACGCCGCGTTACTGCTTTGCAGATCCGTATGAGGGTGGCAAGCAGGCTATTGCAGAAACATGGCGTAACCTGACTGCTGTTGGTGCGACGCCACTGGCCGTAACTGACTGTATGAACTTCGGTAATCCTGAGCGTCCTAAAATTATGGGGCAGTTTGTTGGCTGTATCAAGGGCATGGGCGAGGCCTGTCTGGCACTGGACTACCCTGTTGTTTCGGGTAACGTATCATTGTATAATGAAACGAACGGTACAGCAATTCCTCCGACCCCTGCTATTGGCGGTGTTGGCCTTATCAAGGACAGCTCGAAGCGTGTGGACCTTGCTTTCAAAAATGAGGGTGATGTTATCCTTCTGGTTGGCGAGGAAAAAGGACATCTTGGGCAGTCGATCTTTATGGATGTGATTTTGTCCAGACGTGAAGGGGCTCCTCCGAAGGTTAATCTTAAGGTGGAACGGAAAAATGGTGATTTTGTTCGTGGGCTGATTGAAGAGCGAAAGCTTACTGCTGCTCATGACCTGTCTGATGGCGGGCTTTATGTGGCGGTTGCAGAAATGGCGCTGGCAGGAAAGCTTGGTGCAGATATTCAGCTAACGGATGGTCTTCCATCTCATGCTTTATTGTTTGGAGAAGATCAGGGACGTTATCTGATAACAGTTTCTTCAGATAAAGTTAATGATGTTACTGCTCTGGCTAAAGATCAGGGTGTTGAGATCCGGGTTGCAGGTTCTGTTGGCGGCGGGGAATTGACAGTCGGTGGTGCAGACGCCATATCTTTAGAAAGATTACAATCTGCACATGAAGACTGGTTACCAGGATATATTGCAGGTAAATAGCCCTGTTTCAATACGAGGAGAAGCTTCATGGCCATGGACGCCGACGAGATAGAGCGTTTAATTAAGAATGCCCTTCCTGATGCACAGGTCACCATTCGCGATCTGGCTGGTGATGGAGATCATTATGCTGCCGATGTGGTTTCTGAAGAATTTCGTGGCAAATCACGAGTTCAACAGCATCAGATTGTTTATAAGGCCCTGCAGGGCAGCATGGATATAGATGGAAATCTGCATGCACTGGCATTGCAGACATCTGCACCAAAGAACGGTTAAGTTCAGATAAGTGAGATTATAAAATGAGCGAACAAGAAATTCAGGATTGGATACGCAAACAGGTTGCTGAAAACGAAGTTACACTCTTTATGAAGGGGACAAAAGACGCTCCCCAGTGTGGTTTCTCCCATCAGGTCTCACAGATCCTCAATTACTTTGAGGTTGAGTATAAAGACATTAATGTTCTTGAAGATATGGGTATCCGCGAAGGGATCAAACAGTTTTCAAACTGGCCGACTATCCCTCAGCTTTATGTAAAAGGCGAGTTTGTTGGCGGTTGCGATATCGTTCGTGAAATGGCTGAAGAAGGTGAGCTTCAGGATCTTTTCAAACAGAAAGATATCCAGTTTTCAGGTAGCACTGCGACTGCTTAAGGTATCTGGCATTTGCGCTGTACAAATTATTGATAAAAAAGGAGTTGCGGTATTCTGCTACTCCTTTTTTATTGTTTGCCAATAATTCAAATATTATTTCATAACTCAGAACACTATTTCCTTGTTTTCGCCTAATCTTAGCATTACCGACTTGATAAACCAGCACGTGTCTAACCTGATTTC
>JBOEGA010000126.1:20423-34940 GCA_050633205.1 Methyloligellaceae bacterium
GAAATCAGGTTAGACACGTGCTAAATAAAAAGGTTATGGAATGCAGCACGAGGCAAAAACTAGTAGAGATGATCCGGTATATTCAGATCTGAAAATACAGGGACTTCTAAGAAGTATAAATGAGGCCAGCTCAGGGGCCAGCAGCGGGTGGGTTCTGTTTATATCAGCAATGGCTTATTTCTTCATAGCCATGGCGGGAATATCCCATCAGGACTTCCTTCTGAATTCCGCAGTTAACCAACCAATCTTACAAGTTGAAGTCGACCTCCACCTGTTTTTCCTTTTTGCCCCTCTTGTTCTTGTTTTCGTACATTTCGGTATTCTTATCCAACATGAGACACTGGCAAGCAAAGTACGAGCCTTTGACCATGCCCTTTTTGTTTATGAAGGGGTTGATAATTATAGAGCTCACCCTATTCGGCGAGAATTAAGTGGGTATTTCTTTACTCAGGTCATTGGAGGACCAAGACGTTCACGTGTCCTTCTGATGTTTCTGAGCCTGATGAGCTGGTTTACACTCTTTGTGCTGCCAATCACTACATTACTTGCCTTTCAGGTGACCTACCTGCCATACCATGATGAAGATGTTACGTTCTGGCACCGGGTATATCTTATTGCCGATATAATCATCTTCCTTATCATGGGAACACTGTACCGCTTCCTTGATGGTGGTTTTTTACGGGGACTATCAAGAGATATTCGTTATCATACCAGCAGCTTTCTGATGAATAACCTCGTGGCAATTTCTGCAGTATTTTTCGCTCTGTTTATTGCTACACTTCCAGACAGCCCGAATGATAAAATGATGAGTAAATTCTGGCCTGCTCCGGTTCCCTACGGATGGACTGCCAGCAATGAAAACAGTAAACCGGACAGGACTGCATTTTTACCAACGGCCTATCTTTTTGAGGGCAAACTGAATGAGGGCACCGGTACACTGAACAGTATCTTTTCACGTAACCTGATTGTTACGGACAAGGATCTGGTGAAAGACAGTACATGGAATCCCAAGGAAACCACACTTTCACTTCGTGCACGTAATCTCAAATATGCTATTTTTGACCGGAGTGATATGCGTGGTACCGACTTTAGTAACTCCGACCTGGAAGGTGCCCGTTTTTATCGAACCAACCTTAACAGTGTAAAGTTTGATTATGCCATATTGAGAAAAGCCGATATGCGCGAGGCTATTTTTGCCGGCAAGACGAGTATGTACAAGACTGATCTCACTTCAGCAGATTTGAGAAAAGCCAGATTTGAAGAGCTGCATATGCAGCTTGCAAAGCTCAGAAATGCAAAGTTACAAGAGGTCAGAGCAGACACCAGCAGGGGTAAACCCGGAAAACTCAATCTTGAAGGTGCTGATCTTCGCAATGCAGAGCTGCAAAGAGCTATATTTTCACATGGTTCATTTCTTGGCGCGAATATGAAACATGCTAAATTGCAAGGCGCAGTACTGGATGCAGCACAATTACAAGGTGTTGACTTTACAGGGGCAAACCTGAGTGGAGCCCGTCTTGCTCATGCAGACCTGACAGGTGCTATTTTCACTGGTGCAAATTTGCAGGGCGCTAATCTTGAGAAGACAAAGCTTTATGGGGTTGAACTCAAGGATGCAAAATTAACAGCTGCTTATTTCCGCAAAGCAATGGTCTGGCATGTAAAAGCCCTGACGCTTGGACAACTTGAACTTACTGACCTGCGTGAACTTAAAATTGCTCCTGCCGAAGATTATTATGGCGAGTATAATATTCTGCGTCAGATAGAAGATAACGAAACCAGACGCCAGGTCCAGGCGAGAATATCACCTCTTCTTAACCGTCAAAACAAACTGGGCTGGAAAAACTCCAAAGATTTTGCGACATGGGATGCGCTTAAAGGACAAAAGCCGACCCCAGACAAGGTCAGCGAGTTTTTTGCCAAAACAGTATGTGATGATGTCAGCATAAACGGGTATGTCGCCCAAGCCTTTGTGTTCCGCGCAGAGCGCCGTTATGCACAGTATGGCTCGATTATAAATTACAGAAACTACGCGCCTCCTGTGAACCCGGAGACCTTCCTCAACAAGATCTCTGATCCCAAATGTGGTGGAGCGAAGTCTGTGCCACCAACGGCCATGTTTCAGCTGATGAAGACAGTGTCAGGTTATAGAAAAGATATCGAAAAATTTAAGGCTTATAATGCCAGACGAAAGCCGGCTGAAGGAGCCAAAGAGGCTGGAGCTGATTAAGGCCAGCAAAAACCTGTGGGGCGATTTGACTGTCAGAAGATCGCCCTGCCCTGCCTGTCTCTGCAATTCAAAAATAAACAGTTTCCGCTAAAGCAGACTGGAAAATCGTAAGGCACAGCCATCGAGGAAGTCCAGACCTGCCACGATGCGTTTAACGGGCGATGCCCATAGAACGCAAATGGAGGCCTTACGAGTTTAGTTTAAAGCTTAGTTTTTATACGGCTTTAAGATTTGTAGCAGCTGAACGGCCCTGGCGATCCTGCTCGATTTCATAGGATAGCTTTTGACCTTCATTGATCTGCTGCATGCCAGAATTCTGAACAGCGCTAATGTGTACGAATACATCTTTGCCGCCTTCATCAGGCTCAATAAATCCAAAACCCTTTGTTGTATTAAAGAATTTTACTGTTCCACTAGGCATATCAAATCTCCTTTATAGCCTTTTGAAATCTCTTTCCCGTTTTGTGCAACACATTGATCACACGCGTCTAACTCACCGTGGCCTACCTCAGTCATGGATGTATGGGGATTCAGCTTTAGTGAAGATTGCTTATGGTCTATGTGGGGAATGGTAATGTCGTCGTCGGTATTTACTCTATTCTTTTTCGGGAGCTTTAATCCTGCACATTTTTTGATGGCCAATTCATGGCGACCAGATGCCACAACTAAATTATTACCGCCCAATATGGCATGTTTCGCAAACTGCTGTGACAACAATATTACGTTCCATGAATCTCGTGGCTGTGTATTTTGTGTAGTGGTATCTGAAGGCTTCGGCAAATGCTCAAGTGGGTATAAACGCCAGCTCATAGGGGCGAACCCCGGACCGTTATAGAGTATCAATAGTCTAAGGAACCTCTTCCTTGTGCGTCAATCGTAGTAAACGGTCGAACGTCATATCTGTCCGTATGCGCCACTCAGACAGACCTTCAATCTTAATTATAAGTGTAGCGGTTTTTATGCCGCCGGCGCGTATATAATAGCTTTAACGATCAATACTATATAGTAAAATCAGGTTATGGTCCAGCGCATATAATTGAGGAAAATATCTATCCCCGTTTCAACTTCCCGCAAGTTTGTACATACCGGAAACGATATCCTGCTTCTACTATTTATACGGCTTTATTCGAAAGCAAAGATGCACTCCCTAAAACAGATCATATTGGGGCCAGTTTTTTACACCAGCAATAATATCCCAGGTCAGTTTATCGAAGTCCTTTCCAAAGTCCTCCCTGCCACTTCGGCTATTTGTCAGTACTGCCCAGCAATAATCTCCATTTGTACGTACGACAGTTGCATATGTTCCGGGCAGACTTCCATTATGGCGCCAGTCATTATTTTTATTAACGGCCCACCCCAGGGCATAGTTATCATTTGCGCCTGAGCCTGTGGTCATTGTCCTGACAGTTTCAGCCGAAATTATATCTTTCTTTGTGTTGTAACCATCTACATGTACCATTAAGCGTGCAAGATCGACTGGTGACGCAATCCAGCCGGCAAATGCTTCCATACGCTTCATATTCAGGATATAAGGATCTTCAGATCTGTCGCCGTAATATATGGCTTCATTGCTTCTCTTCTTTTTCTTCAGATCATTTGCAATTAACATTCGGCGAATTCCTGCGGGACGCAAAATGTGTTTTTTGACATATTTGCTATAGGGCATCCCGGACTTCTTTTCGATTATTAGCCCAAGAATGCTATAGCCTAAATTTGAATAGGAATATTGCATTCCTGGCTCTTTTTCCAATGGACGGTTATCCAGGACCCACCCTATCAGTTCAGTTTTTGTCAGGCCCGGCTTGGAAAATACGGGGTCATCTGTTCCATCATTATTATTATTGTTCCAGCCTGCAGCCCCGACAGTATGTTCCAGTAAGTGGCGTACAGTAATTTTCCTGACGTTATCACTTAAAGATCCGGAACCGAACTTCCCTCCTAAAACAGCATCTTTGCCGAAAACCTTATCATCAAGTTTCAACTGGCCATTCTGAACAAGTTTCATAACAGCAAGACTGGTTAGTGATTTGGATACACTTCCGATGCGAAATCTATGAAGAGGGCTTGTCTGCAAGGCAGGTTTCTTTCTCGTTAAGCCAAACCCTTTTGCGTATACCAGACGACCCTGTTTTGTAATTGCAACTGCAAGACCCGGTGTCTGATATCTGTCCATAAAAGTTTTAACCGTACTCTCTATATGCTCCCGATCCGCTTTATTGAAACCATGGTTTTCCCACATTGCAACATAATGAGCTTTTTTGCCGACGGCATAACCACTTAATGTCTTTAATTTATATCCTGTGTAATATTTATTTGCCAATGCACTTTTCAGGTTGCGTGAATTCAACCTATGTATGGCCACTGTGTCGTTGTCTTTTCCCTTAGTCCATATGGCAGAATACCGATCTGAACCTTGCTGGCTAAACCCGCTTATATATGACAGTCTGTACCCCTGTTTTTCCAGGGAAACCGCCTTTGCTGTATATGCTGCATCAGTAATACCTGCTTCAAAAACCTGAACGGACTTTTTTTCCTGAACCCAGTCCGCAATGTATCTTGTACCTGCTTTGGTAACGTAACCACTCAGGCGGGCGAGTTGATACCCTTTTTCATGTAACAGCTTGTGTTTCTTTTTCAGTTCAGCATTATCCAGACTGTGATGAATTTCTTTCAGGGGGCCTTTCTTTCTGATCCATATTGCAGCGTAAACAGTGTTCCCGTCGACCTGATAACCGCTTAAGTAATCCAGCATATAACCTGCGGATTTCTGCTTTTCATTTTCCTGCTTCAGTTGAGGTGCTGTCAGGCCGTGCAACAGTTTAAAAGGCTCTTTTGACCGGACTGACCATATAGTTGCATAGTATATTTTTTTATTAACACTGTATGCCTGAAGCTTTAGCAGCCTGTAGCCTTTGATGGAGAGTTTTTTAATCTCTTTTTCCAACCTGATTGATGACAAGCCGTAACCTGTCTTTATGTCGGTAGCACGGGCCGGAGTATGTGGAAATGTGAGTATTGCAAGTAGAATAAATAATATAGTAAGGCGCATCAATTCCCTCCATAGCTTTGATATGCTGCATACGGAGCGATCTAAGGCATTTATTCCTAGAAGTCCAATAGTGAATATTGTTTAATTATTATTTTACGCGCGGAAAATGAGATGTAACATTAACAAAATAGCACAAGCCAATATAATCCCGAGAATTAACTTCCTATATTCGCCGGGATATTTTCTTTGCGTTCTTTTTTGTAGCTTTTCCTGATTTTTTTCACGCGCATGTAATCTGTTATGCTGCGCCAGACACTGGTCGGCAGTCTTTTGGACTGACGTAACATCTGAATATCATGGTGGAGGCCGGAAATGTTGGCTTTTGCCAGGTTTTTTAATACTGAACGAAAGATCAGGTAGTTTAAAGCATCACGGTAGGAGGTCTCAAAAGACGGGTGCCGATCAACCATATCCATCAGAGCGGAGATATAGCCCTTATGGTGAGAAGCTATGCCATCGCCTGACCAGGATTTCTGCCACAGCACATCGCTTATTAATACGCAGCCATGATCATTACAAAGCCTGAGCAGAAGCTCGCGATCCTGAATACGACGGAGTGCTACATCGAATTTTTTGTTCTCTGACAGAATTGAACGCCGGATAGTTAACCCGCTGGTGCTTGGGTCAATTACATAATAGTGGAGCATTCTCTGAAATTCTGGCGGTGTTAAAGTTTTGGAGGCATGGTGGAAGAACGAAGTCCTGTTTGACTTGATCCGCTTATGAGAAGAAATGAAGACTGCTTCTTCCGGAAATTTTTCAATTTCCTCGCTGATCCGTTCCAGCTTGTTTTTCAAGAAGATATCATCTGAATCGAGGAAACTGATATAGCTTCCCTGTGCGTGGCCTATCCCGGTATTCCGGGCGGCATTTGCTCCGGACTGCTGTTCGTGTTTGATATAGCGGATACGGTCATCGCCAAGAGCATCAATGGCATCCTTCGTTCCGTCTGTTGATCCGTCATCCACGATAACAATCTCAAAGTCCTGACAGGTCTGTTTAAGTACGCTGTCAACGGCCTTTAGAATTTCATCTTTTCGATTATAGGTCGGGATTACTATCGAAAACATTGGCCTGTTATCACCAGACGCTACTGAACTATCCAACACACTGCACTCCATCAGGTTCTGCCAGAAACATAGGTACGTGAAACCAGATACACGGAATCTGCCTTCACGGGAATTACTAATGCATCACCTTAAAGACTTTTTATTGTTTATTCTCCTGTTTCTATGCAACAGTTTTAATACTTTTCTTTAGCTCATATTTTTCTGTTATGGAAAGAAATGGAAAGTTATAATGAATTTCTACTTGTGTTATTCGTTAATTATTTTCCACAACTGCCGCTATCCAGACAAAATACTTGTTTATCTTTCAATGGTTTTTCTGGTGGTGGGAAAAAATAATCTATAATCTGCCAGTATTGAATTATCATTTGCCCTAGAGGCAATAACGGTAGAGTACAGGATCTTGAAGAAAGTATATGTTCTGTTTCGTCTAGCTTTTTGTGTATTTTTACTTCTCTTACTGGGCAACTGTGCCAGCATTACCAAGATATCCATGCCAATCGGGCATACCTACCATATTAATGTTAATTCCAGGAGCGGGCCTGTAAAGCTGTTCATCAGGGATGAAGGTGTAGGTCCGCCACTTGTATTACTGCACGGGTTCGGCGCAAACCTGTTTACATGGCGGTATATGTTTCCCGAGCTTGTAAAAAGCCACCGTGTCATTGCTGTTGATATGAAGGGGTTTGGAGAGTCTGACAAGCCTTATGACGAGCTGTATTCGGCATTTGATCAGGCGGAGCTTATTGATCAGCTCATGAAACAGCTTAAGCTGAAGGATGTGACTATTGTCGGTCACTCCTATGGCGGCGGTGTTGCGATTGCCACGATTTTTAAAACAAGAGCTAAGGGAGATCACAAGATCAGGCGGCTGATTGTTCTTGATGGCCTTGCCTATAAACAGCCAATACCATTTTTTATTCAGGTTATGAGGGCGCCACTTGTATCTCATCTCGGGCTGGCTATGGTTCCACCTAATGTTCATGCTCGCGCATCCCTGTCCTATTCCTACAAGGATCAAAAGAAGATTACGGATGAAACTGTAAAAAACTATGCGAAGCCCTATTATTCACTTCGCAGTGTCTATGCTGCAAAAAAGACTGCTGAACAGATAATGCCACAAAATCTGGATGCCTATACAACCCTGTACCCGACAATCGATATTCCCAGTCTGCTTATATGGTGTCGCCATGACAAGGTCATCCCGCTTATTAACGGATTTAAACTAAATAGCTCGCTTCCAAATTCTGAACTGGAAATACTTAATGATTGCGGGCATATTCCTCAGGAAGAGACACCTTCTGAAACAGCACATGCTATTCAGAAGTTTCTGAAAAAATACAAGAATTACAAAAGAAAAAGAACACATTAGGGGTAAACCCAAACTTTTCCGGAGATGAGTAATGTTTTACGATGCTGTCAAGAATTCCCATTCCTTGAAATATGATCCATTCAAAGCACTTATTGCGCCCCGCCCTATTGGCTGGATTTCCTCGTTAAGTGAAGACGGCACAATCAACCTGGCTCCATACAGTTTTTTTAATGCGGTTTCTGCCAACCCTCATTATGTGTTTTTCTCGTCTTACGGGCGTAAAGACAGCTTGACAAATATTGAAGCCACCGGAGAGTTTGTCTGCTCAATCGCGACATATGACCTGCGGGATCATATGAATAAATCATCTGCGGGAGTACCTCCCGAGGTTGATGAGATGGCACTGGCAGATTTAACACCTGAACCTTCTCATTTTGTCAAACCACCAAGGGTGAAAGAGGCTCCGGCTGCACTGGAATGCAAATATTTCCAGACCATTGAATTACCCAGGAATGACCAAAGTGACGATGGGTATTACATGGTGCTTGGCCAGGTAGTCGGCATATATATTGACGATGCGGTTATCAAAGACGGTATGCTTGACATGGATAAAATCCGTCCGCTAGCCCGTCTTGGATATATGGATTATACATCAGTAGATAACGTCTTCAGTCTGGACAGACCCTAGACGGAGGTCAGGACTTATTATAATCGAGAACAGCCAGTGTCAGCCTCGAAATGCACACTGGCTTCTTATCTTCGCGGTGAATACGAATTTCCCAGACCTGAGTGTTACGGCCAATGTGAATGGCTTTTGCAACTCCTGTGACAAAGCCCTCAGTGGCTTTTGCCAGATGATTGGCATTGATTTCCAAACCGACACAATATTGTGTTTCTTCTACAGCAAGATTGCCGGCAATACTTCCTATGCTCTCGGCCAAAACAACTGAAGCTCCACCGTGCAATAACCCGTAGGGTTGCTTTGTTCTGTGGTCAACCGGCATGGTTCCAACAATGAAGTCCTCGCCGATTTCTATGACCTTTATTTCGACATGAGCATTAAGACAGTTCTCACTGGCTTTGTTCAATTCCTCAAGAGATGGGTGTCTTTTCCAAATGCCCATAAGTTTTCTCCTTTTGATTTTGTCTGGTACAATAAAAGAGAACTATCGTTATGTACATATGTGAAAAGCCGGTCTGACGGGACCTCCCTTTAACGAGGGCCGAACTCATAAACATTTACCCGATGACTATTAAGTAATGATTTTGCTACTGTTCTTACGTTTTTGGACTTATCGTTCTTCATGACAGATGACAATAAGATGATAGCTTCAGTTGTTTCTACTTTACCAAGTGCTCTTACGGCATTGACCCTGACAGCCTCATCCTTATTGCGTGTTGCCGTTTTAAGGTGGTTAAAAGCACCAGGATGCCCAATGTGAGCGAGGGAAAATGCAGCAGTGCGTTTAACCAGATCGCTTCTGTCATTTTCCAGTTTATCAGCAAGCTGTTCAATGGCTCTACTGTCATTCAACTGCCCTAATGCCCAGGCCGCTGCGATTCTAACCCCCGAAGTTTTGTCATTCAGGTAATCCAGCAATGCTGGTGTCGCTCTGGAGGATTTTGTTTTACCAAGGGCAGTAGCGATCGCTGAGCGGGCTTCACTGTTCTTATGCAGCGAGGCTTTAATCAGTGCGTCTACTGCTGCGGGATCTTCCAGTTTTCCCAGAGACCTTGCCGTAAATTTCACAACCTCCGGGACCGGATCTTTCAGCAAGTCGAGCAGTGGTATAACTGCCCGCTTATCCCCAACCTGCCCTAATGCCCTCGCAGCCACCAGGCGTACCCTGGGGTGTTTGTCTTTCAGCATTCTGACCAGGGTTGGCAAAGCATCAGAATTGCGGAGCCAGCCGAGTGCCCAGGCTACATTTTCTCTTACTCCCGGGTTAGTATCTGCTTTCAGCGGGGTAATGGCCTGAATTACGAGATCATCTTCACTCCATCCCAGCGCCTTGATAACCATTACCCGTACACGGGGGCTCGGGTCATTCAGCATTTTAATCAGTGGATAAAGAGCCTTTTTACTTTTTGTCCATCCCAGTGCATGAGCAACATCAGCCCGCACTTTTGAGTTTTCATCACTTAAGGCATTTATCAAAATATCAACGGCCTGAGCATTTCTACTCTCACCCAGTTGTACTGCTGCTTTTGACCTGTCCTGTGGTCGGCTGCTCTGGATAAGTTTTGCAAGTTTGGAAATATTTTTATTTGTGGTGGCTGACTGAACCGCAGTGAAAGCTGATGATGTAACCAGCATTGTAAATGCAAGCAGCAGTTTCAGGGGGAGGATGGTCTTCATGTTGGATGCTCTATCAGATTTTAAAATGCGTACTATTTTACACATTATACTTTGGGATCATAAGGCACCCAGCATCCTGGCTATTTTGTGACAAAAAGTAAAACAGCCTGCAAGCTTTTGCAGCTTGCAGGCTGTTTTGAACAATAATGTATGCAAATTCTCTTTTAACGTTTAGAGAACTGGAAGCTACGACGAGCTTTTGCCTTACCGTATTTCTTACGCTCAACGACACGCGAGTCGCGAGTAAGGAAACCACCTTTTTTAAGAACCGGACGAAGTTCAGGTTCAAAATTTGTCAGTGCTTTTGAAATACCGTGACGAACAGCTCCTGCCTGGCCTGACAGACCGCCACCTTTAACAGTACATACAACATCGTACTGATCTTTACGTTCAGCAGCTATGATAGGCTGTTTAATGATCATACGAAGTACCGGGCGAGCGAAATACTCATCCTGATCCTTACCGTTAACAGTGATTTTTCCAGAGCCTGGTTTTACCCATACACGAGCTACAGCGTCTTTACGTTTGCCTGTAGCGTAAGCGCGGCCCTGAGCATCAAGCTTCTGTTCATATACAGGTGCTTCAGGAGCGTCACTCTGGATTGTTCCCAAATCGTCAAGGCCTTTGACTTCTTGTTCAGCCATTCTATTTATGCCCTCTTATTCTTTGGATTTAATTCAGCAACATCAAGTACTTCAGGATTCTGAGCTGCATGAGGGTGCTCAGCTCCAGCATATACTTTCAGGTTTCTTGCCTGTGTGCGAGCCAATGGCCCTCTTGGCAGCATACGCTCAACAGCTTTCTCAAGAACACGCTCAGGGAACCTGCCATCAAGAATCTGGTGAGCCTTGCGGTTTTTGATACCGCCCGGATGACCTGTGTGCCAGAAATAGTCTTTGTCGTTACGCTTGTTGCCAGAGAAAACAACTTTGTCAGCATTGATAACGATTACATTGTCACCACAATCAATATGTGGTGTGTAAGTTGGCTTGTGTTTGCCGCGAAGCCTGTTGGCTATCAAAGCAGCAAGACGTCCAACAACCAGCCCTTCAGCATCTATGAGAAGCCATTTTTTCTCAACTTCTGTGGGCTTTGCAGAATAGGTTTTCATAAAGAACCCGCCTTAATTCATTCACTACAAGGAAATTCCTATGGTCTGATGTGCTATCTTACAGCATCACCACTCGTTGCATTATTTTTGCTGGAGGGAAGACCATACTCTTATTTCCCCCTTTTAGAGTGGAGATCGGATACTGTCAAGAGAATGATTTGCAATTTTTACTTATATTTCAATTGGTTATTATGCTGGTAATATTTTACCTTATAATTTTATACCCTATTATGGGGAGCATAGACTGTTTTTATGCAATTCTGGATTGTTTATATGTGATCATTGCACAAGGTATTCAGCATAACTTACAATAAATCCTGCTCTGTAGAGTTACCGGGATATAACAGGATTAAAATCTATTTTTATGTTTTAATATCCAGATAAAATTTTTTTATCCAAATGGAATATATCGTATTACACTGACGTATTAGTTATTATTGGCATAGCCAATAATAACTAATGCCTATTACTCAGGAGTGCTCTATTAATGTTTTCAGGTCGCAGCTTTCTTAAGGTGGAAGCGATTGTTTTATCAGTTGTTTCTCTCTTTTTATTCCCGGCTTCACTAGCTTTTGCCGACCAGCTGGAAGCATTAAACAAGAATGCAATGAGTATTCTTGATAAACATTGTTCAAACTGCCATCAGACGGGTAAGGGGACCGGATCGTTCAAGGACCGCCCTGCCGGTAATTTTGGTTTTGTGCTGAATACGGAAAAACTGATCTCCAGTAATATGATCAAGCCCGGCCTGCCGAATGCGTCATCACTTTTTGTGAAAATGGAAAGTGGTGAAATGCCAAAGGGGCTGTCTGATAAATGTAACGAGATTGAGATCCCGGAAGGTACTTACTGCGGACCTGATGCCAGGGAGCTTAAAGTTGTTTATAAATGGATCGAGCAGTTAAAGAGCAAACCTATTGAGGTTGCGCGTAAATTTGTGACAAACAAGGAAATTCTGGCTGCTATGGTTGCCGATATTTCCAAGATCTCAGAGCCAATCAGACCGCGTATCAGGTATTTTGTACTGACCAACCTTTATAATGCCGGTGATTCAGAGAAAGACCTTAAGGGTTATCGCATGGCATTGACGAAGCTGGTTAACAGCCTGTCATTTCAATCTGACCCGGCAAGCCTTGTCCCTGTTGATGAAAATAAGACAGTTTTCAGGGTGAATATCGGTGATCTGGGTTGGACTGCACAAAAGTGGAATGCCATTGCTGCACATAATCCATATGCCCTCGAATATGATGATATTAATTTCAAGACGCTGCAGACAGCGTCGCAAGCTTACCAGCCTTTCCTGCGTGGTGACTGGTTTACCTATTCGGCTTCACAACCTCCGCTTTATCATGACATTCTTGGTTTGCCGGATACGAAGCAGGAGCTGGAGAAGGTGCTTGGTCTGGATGTAAAAGAGAATATCAAAAATCTCAAGGTTGCCCGTGCTGGTTTTCAGAAATCCGGCGTGAGTGAAAATAACCGTATGATAGAGCGGCATTCGAGCCGTACTGGTGCTTACTGGGAATCATACGACTTTGCAGGAAATAATGAACGTCAGAGCTTTTTCAAATATCCTCTGGGCCCAATTGACAATCGTATTCCACACTCGCAGAAGCATGGATTTGAGCATGACGGTGGGGAGATTATCTTTGAACTGCCGAACGGTTTTCATGCCTATTATCTGACAGATGGTAAGGGCAAGAGAATTGACAAGGGCCCTACCCCGATTGTTGCAGACCCACAGCGGAGAGACCGTGCTGTTACGAATGGTGTTTCCTGTATGGGCTGTCATGACAAGGGGATTAAATATAATAGCCACCGTCCTACCAAACAGCAGGATCAGGTTCGCGAGTATATTGAGAAAACGAACCAGCTGAGTTTTGCTGCACGTGATGTTGTGATGGCAATTTATCCGAAGCATGACGAGTTCTTCCAGATTATGGAGAAAGATGCCCAGCGCTATAAGAGCAGTCTGGAAAAGTCAGGCGTTACTGTTGGGTATAATGTTGGTGGTCTTGAAGTTGTTAACGCGCTGTTTGTGCGGTTTGAAAAAGATCTGGATCTCAAGCTGGGTGCGGCTGCATTCGGGATGTCTGAGAAGGAGTTTACCGAAGTTGCGAACCGGATGGGTGGTGAAGTTTTTGCACTTAAGCAGCGCCTGATGACGGGACTGGTGCCGAGAGATCAGTTTATTTCGGAATTCAGCAAAGTTGTTTCCATGATTACGCGGGACAAGATGGCGAAACACCAGTATGCGTCGTTCAAAGTGCACGAGGTATCCAAGGTCAACGGGGCTCATGACAACAAGAATGTTGCAACCAAGAAGGCAAATCTTATCAATGTTGCACCTCATGAAAAGAGCAATACCTTTAATCTGATTTTTTACCCGAACCAGAGCCGTTTTGTTAAAGGGCAGGAAGTCAGCTTTGTTGTGCAGTCTGAAAAGGCCTGTTACCTGACGCTTTTGAATATTCCCGAGAAAGGGAATACGACAGTTCTGTTCCCGAACAAGTTCAATCAGAATAACAGGATTGATGCAGGTGTGAGTTATGAGATCCCTGGTAAGCTGATCAAGAGGTTTGCCCTACGGTTTGGTCATTCCGGGGCTGAGCGGGTAATTGCGATCTGTAATGCGACACGTCCAGATCCGATTGGTATCAGTCATAACTTCAGAAATCAGGCTTATACAACTTTTGAGAATTATGAGCAGGTGATTACGCGTGGTTTTCGTGACAGAAAAAGAACGAGACAGATTCTTATTGAGTCGGACAGTGGCAAGTCCTCATCTTTAAAGACTGACCGCGAGAAGAAACTGCCAGCTCTAACTACCGATAAAAAGCATAGTAATATTGAGGCACGCAAAGCTGTTTTACTTCATGTTCTTGAACACTAAAGGGAGGGTGTTTCAAATGAGACGTTACAAGATAACCGGACTACTTATTGCTGCTTCTGTAGCCCTTACTGCTGTTAACATTGCTGTTGCATTTGCAAAGGATAACAGGTCGGAAGAAGAGATTTTTCGTGCGTTGAAGAAGAAAAAGAAGGCACCGCGCACAAGAAGCTTCTCGGCGAAGCCTCAGGGTATGAGCAAGCGATCGCGCAGTTTTATCAGAAGTCTGAAAGGAAAAAGAACCCGCCAGATCACGATTGAAGAGCGGAAGGAACTTGTGTCTATTATTGAAAAGGAAGAATTGCCGGGCATTGATCTCACGATCCTGTTTGAATATGACTCGACACGGGTTACACGTGGATCTGAACCCACTCTTATCAGACTTGGGCAAGCTTTGAAGCGCAGAGAGCTGAACGGCTCGACAATCCTGATTGCCGGGCATACGGATGCTACAGGCTCTGATCATTATAATCTGGACCTCTCCAAACGGCGTGCGGAA
>JBOEGA010000127.1:0-10571 GCA_050633205.1 Methyloligellaceae bacterium
CTTCTCAGAAGATCTGATGAAACATTTAACCAGTGTTCAGTCTCATTATGCCGAACTGTTTGAGGATATGCCGTCTCTGAACATAAATGGTCTGGATCCGATTAAAGTAAAAGACACTCTTGTAACTGCGGATGTGCTGTCCCGAATGGGCTTTAGTGATACAGAAAAGGGGCTTGCCACAATAGATAACTGGCACTCCGGCCGATATATGTCCATGCGCAGTAAACAGGCCAGAGCACGTCTGACCGACTTCCAGCTTGTATTGCTCGATGCCCTTTCCAAAACAGCAGAACCGGATCAGGCCCTGATTTCCTTCGACCGGTTTTTGGCAAATCTGCCCGCGGGAATTCAGCTTTTTTCACTCCTGAAAAGCAATCCCAATCTCCTTCGCTTACTGGCTGATATCATGGGAACAGCCCCACGATTATCTCAATTCCTCTCCCGCCATTCAAGAGTACTGGATGCAGTGCTGGACCCTGGCTTCTTTGGTGAAGTACCAACGGATGAGGTGTTGGAGGAGCTGATTACAAAAGTTATTACAGAAGCCACTGATTATCAGGATGTGCTGGATGGTATTCGCAGTATCGGACAGGAGAAAGCATTCCTGATCGGGGTCAGAACACTGTCAGGAACAATCTCCGCCGCAGAATCTGGCTATGCCTATGCTAAACTGGCTGAGTTCCTGATTGACCCGCTGGTTGACAGGGTAAAAAGCGAACTGGAATCCAAAAGTGGAAAAATAAAGGATGGCGAGGTTGCTGTTCTGGCTATGGGCAAACTTGGTGGACGGGAAATGACCGCCAGTTCAGATCTGGATATCATCGTTATTTATGATTTCGATCAGGACTGCTTGCAGTCTGATGGTTCAAAAGCGCTGGCTCCGACACAATATTATAACCGCCTGACACAAAGGCTGCTGAGTGCTCTTTCAGCCCCGACCACATATGGAAGCCTCTATGAGGTTGACACCCGCTTGCGGCCGTCCGGGCGCTCCGGCCCATTGGCAACCCGGTTCGACAGCTTTTCCCAGTATCAGAAAGAAAGTGCCTGGACATGGGAACATATGGCCCTTACACGAGCCCGGATAATTTCATCAACCCAAGGGTTGGAAGACAAATTAAACGCGGAAATCAAAGATATACTGACCGCTCCCCGGGATCCGGAAAAAATTGCACTTGATGTCAGGGATATGCGCAAGCGCATTGCAAATGAGCATGGTACTCTGGAACACTGGCATATAAAGCGTGTAAGAGGCGGCCTTCTTGATGTGGAATTTATCACCCAGTATTTACAGTTGATACATGCTCACAAGCACCCTGAGATACTCGATCAGAATACCCGTGATGCTCTGGCAAAAATTTCGAAAGCAGGTTTGATAACAGAATATCAGTCCGAAACACTGATTGAGGCCGCGAGGTTATACAGCAAATTGATTCAGATTTTGCGCCTTTGTGTATCTGATCAGTTCTCACCGGATAGCGCTCCTCCCGGCCTGAAAAATCTTCTGGTACGAACAAGCAATGATCCTGCTTTCAGTCAGCTTGAAGCAAATCTCAGGGAAAAACTGGCAGCCGTAAAGAAGATTTATGATGAAATATTGGGTGAAGAAGCCTGATATCACGACATTTATTCTTACCAGCGAAATATTCAGCAATTTTATCCGACGGTTTTTCAAATATTAGCCGTATAACAGGTTGTAGATATACTGTTTGAGAGATAATTTTCTCTTTTCTGGTAAACGGAGGTCATATGTCAAAAATATTAATGTCTCTTTCTGTCGGTAGCTTCATTCTTCTTTCCTTTATCGGCAGTGCTAATGCATTTGATGATCCGGTGAGGCAGGGGGAGCACGGAGCAGAAGTAGGGGAGCAGGCAGGCCGTTGGCACCAGGGTCGCGGAATGCGTCAGGGGTGGCCACGCCATATGCGAAGAAAGAGATTTTTTAATAAACTGAAAAGTCTGGGGCTACTGCATGCAGATGTAAATGAAGATGGCATAGTAACCTGGAAAGAAATAGAAAAAAGCCGTGCCAGATATTTCAACCACTTTGATTTAAATAAAGATGGTGATATTACCAGAGATGAAGTCGAAGCTCAGCTCCGCAAAAGAATGGAACGACGTGCACGTCTGATTACTGGCTGGTTTGATAGCAATAGTGATGGAAAAATTTCCAAAGAGGAATTTAATCAGTCAGCAAAAGAACGTTTTGGCTGGAGAGATTATAATGGGGATAACAAGCTCTCAGGTACAGAGTTGCCCCCTCGTTTCTATCGTATGCAGAGAAGGCGCGAAAGACTGAAAGAATACAGACAGGATACACAAAAACCTGAAGTACCGGAAGAGACTGAAAATAAAACGGATAAAAAAGGCTGATGCTTCTGGCTGTATATGCCCGGTATTATGCGTATCAGTCGCCAAATCAGACAACAGCAAAGTTGCTATCAACTGATACTGAAGAAGCGCTTGGACCAGGCCGTATGGGTAATGTAAAACGTAGTGATGAAGAGACAGATGAGATGCTGGTTACACGAATTGTATCCAGGGATGTCACTGCGTTTTCTCTCCTGAGCGAACGTTATCTTGTCAAGATAGTAGCTGCTTCCAGGAACATGCTTGGAGATGATGCTGAAGCAGAGGATGTTGCACAGGAGTGCTTCCTGCGTCTTTGGAATAAGGCAGAGAGTTTCAATCCTGACAAAGCGCGTTTTTCAACCTGGCTTTATCGAATTGCAGGAAACCTTTGCATAGACCGTCTGAGAAAAAAGAAGGCTCAGGGAGTACAGGAGCCGATTGAATATGCAGAAAGTCTTGCTGTTCCTGCGGATCAGGAGCGCCAGTTTGCAGCAAAGCAACTGGAAGAAAGGGTTGATCAGGCACTGCAGCGACTGCCTGAAAGGCAGAGACAGGCCCTTGTATTATGTCACTTTCAGGGGTTAAGAATGAAGGAAGCGTGTTCCGTTATGGAAATTTCTGTTGAAGCACTCGAATCTCTGTTGGCAAGGGCACGCCGCTCTTTGAAAAAAGAGCTTCAGGAAGAGTGGATGCAGTTTATGCCTGAACGATCCGGGCCGCAACAGTAATGAATTTATATTAGAACATTTGACAGCGAAGTTCAGAATAATGACAGATGACAGCAAAAAGATAGAAAATCTTGATAACGCACTGCAAAGGCTCACAACCGTATTGGAAGTCTATGGAGCAAAACCATTGTCATGGCCTGAAGAAGAGCGGGATTTTCTGCAGAAGCTTATCAGGAAAAATATTGCTGCTGATCAGATATATCAGGAAGCTGTTGCTCTGGAACATGTTCTTGATCAGGCAGCAGTCCCAAAGGATATGGCATCACTTCAGTCCAGAATTATGGCCCGGATTGGTGAACAGGCGGTGATATCTGAGCAGACAGTTGAAGCTGAGGTAATTGATTTTGCTTCCCGGCAAAAGCCGAAACCTGCAGCAAAAGTACCTTATCTGGATATAGTGCAGAATATTGCTGTTATGGCAGCAGCTCTGATTATAGGTATATATATCGGAACTACAGATTTCGTCAGTAAGCTAACCCCCTTTGATCAGTCTGTTTCATCGAATATTGTGACACTGGTTCCTGCTCCGGTTGATAAAAATGGCCTGCCATACGAGGAGAGCTTCCTGTGAGCAATGTTACGGAAACAGAAATGGCACCACGAAAGCCAAAACTATTAAAATGGCTGTTTATTATTTCACTGTCATTTAATCTGTTACTGGTCGGGCTGATTGGCGGTGCTATATGGATGCGCCTGAACGGAGGTCTGTTTGACAGGCTGACCACACAGTTTGTCAAAACATTACCGGAAGAAAAGCAGAACAGGGTTTCATATCTGTTCGATAAGAATAAAAAGGATGTTCAGGAACAGTGGGGCAAAATTTTTCTTGGCCAGCAGAAAGTTATCGATGTCCTTAAGAAGGATACCTATGATTCGGCAGAGTTGGACCAGCAGCTCGAAGAGTTACTGAAACATCATGATGAATTACAAAGAATACGTCATCAGCTCGTTGTTGATCTGGCAGAGAAGCTCACCCTGAAAGAGAGACGCACCTTTATTGACATGTGGAATAATGCAATGAGCCGTTTCAGAAAATTATTTCCACGGACTTCAAAATCTAAATCTGCCTCCTGATTGGTTGCAGATAGTCTTGAAAATAAAGGTAATTTCGGTCCATAAAGAACTGATTTAGGAAAGCACTGCTGTTATGGTGAGTGCTTTTTACATATTGTTAACCTTGCTCAATGGGTTAGATATGTTGTATCTAATCACCTGTAAAGTTTTATTATAGCGTTTCGCCCAATACAGGTTCTGATCCTGAATACAATATAAGACCTTTCATTGTCGTTGTTCTGCCTGGAGCGGAGCATGACCTTGAATGAGGAGAAGTAAATGACTGACCCGCAAGGTTCTGTAGATACAGAGAAAAGTGATAAATTCCTACCTGCAGTTAAACTGTTACAGGCTGTTCACGCTGAAGATCCCAATAAAACAACAGTTGACGGTGCAGAGAGACCCTATGAAGAGGTCTATGCTGAGCGGATGTCAGAAGTCCTGGATGATCTTTATCCGAACTCTTCTGAATTATTGTCGCTGGCCGCTGTTGCCCAGCATCTTGGACGCTGGAAAGTTCTCAGAAGTGATTACCCTGAAGGGCGTACAGGTTATTTTCAGTGGCGCAATGAGCAGAAGAGAATGCACGCTGAACATGCAGGCGAAATCATGATACAATGTGGTTACAGCGTAGATGATGTCAGACGTGTAAAATCATTGATCCGAAAAGAAAAATTCAAACAGGACCCGGAAGCTCAGGCGCTGGAAGATGTAGCCTGTGTTGTCTTTATGAAATATTATTTCGACGACTTCCTCGAAAAATACAAATATGACGACGAAAAAGTTATCAATATTATCCAGAAAACCTGGGCGAAAATGTCAGAAACCGGACATCAGGGGGCACTGAAACTCAAATTTGATGATTACGTGACTTCCCTGGTTCAGCGCGCACTCGCTGGTTGATTCTTTGCTTTCAGGAGCACTGAAGTGCTCCTGTTCCTAAACCTGTATTGCTTTAAGCAGACCACGAACAGAATTCCCAAGATAAACCTGTCCTTTGGAATTCAGGTCATCTTTTGTTAGTACGCTTTCCTTTGCCCGTCCCGTTGCAATCAGTTCGGCGCGCATTGTACCGGCAAGGAGGCCACTTTCTATTGGTGGCGTTAACAATATTCCATCCCGTTCAATAAAGATATTGGTGCGGCTGCCTTCCGTGATCTGACCATCTTCATTCAGAAACAGAACTTCGTCACATCGGTTATCTGCGGTCTCTCTCGCATGTTCTTCATCATAAAAATTACGGTTGGTGGTCTTGTGATAAAGATAGATATTATCTTTATTGATCCGTTTGTCTGAAATGACAAATCTCATAACACCGTCTGGCTTCGGAGCTTCAGTTTGAGTTGGTGTTATTGACAGGCTTCCATCTGCAGATAAGAGTAATCTGACCCTGTAATAGCCTCCGCGAATTTCTTCTTCCGTCTCTCGCAATGCAGCTTCAACAGCCGCCTGATCAAACCTGTAATTAAAATAGGCAGCAGACTTTCTAAGCCGCTCTATATGATAATTGTAATAATGGTAGCCTTCTTCTGGAGAATAGGCATAGGTTTCTATTAACTGAAAATCTGTCACGGCATCACTCACAAATTTCATTTTCAAAATACACTCATCATATTCATCATCGGCCCGTGAGTCACTGACAACGCCACTGCCAATACCAAGCTCACCTCTTCCATCAGGCCACAGCGTTAACGTCCGTATACCCACATTGAAATAGGTCTGCCTCGGCTTTTGCATTTCGGGGAGAAACATGCCAATCGTACCAGTATAGACACCACGCTGCTCGCTTTCTGTTTCATGAATAATTTCCATAGCCCTGACTTTGGGGGCACCTGTGATAGATCCCGGTGGATATAGGGCTGAAACCCATTCAGAAATACTGATACCAGGTCTCAGAGTACTGGTCACATGAGATACAAGTTGATGCAGGGTAGGGTAGGTTTCTATTGCAAACAGTTCAGGAACCCGAACCTCTCCAATTTCCGAAATCCGCCCCAGATCATTGCGCATAAGATCAACAATCATCAGATTTTCAGCCTGCGATTTCAGGTCGTTTTGTAATTCAGCACAGATCTCTGCATCCTGAGCAGAGGTATATCCTCTTTTGGCAGTCCCTTTCATCGGGACGGTTCTAACCTGATCTCCATCAATTGCAAGGAACAGCTCGGGTGAAGCAGAAATCACGTCAAACTCTTTTGACTGAATAAAGGCTCCATTATTCATTCTCTGCTTGTGCTTCAGATCCCGGTACAGGGCTTTGGAGTTACCATGAAACTGAAAATGTGCATTAAATGTCAGGTTTAGCTGGTAGATATTTCCGCTGGAAATATTCTCCTGCGCTTTTTCAAATGCACTGCGATATTGTTCCCTCGACAAAGCCAGTTCAAAGTCCTCAAAACCATAATCCTGTGAGTTATCATCAGCCTTAAGAAAATCCCTGACACCATCCCTGTCCAGTTGCTCGGCATCTTCAAACAGCCCAAACCATATCAGTGGCACTTTAAGGTCGCTGGGCATTCTGCATCGTAGCCTCTGCTCAAACGCATAGCCAAGTTCATAGGAAAAGAAGCCCGCTGCATACAGACCGTTAGCCACGGCTTTTTCAATCTGCTGAAGTGCTTGCGGAACATCGCTTATGGACGACGTTGTGACAATCGAAGAGGGATCTTTGAACAGAAACGCAGTGCCATAGGCATTTCTGTCGCTATCAATTAATATGGTTGTCACGTCCGTTTTCGCGCTTCTATATGCTTATTGTCCGGTCTTATATCCGGATACCTTGAAGAAATATATCTTTCGTACTGCGCTCTTGCCTGCCGGAACCTGAGCTGAACCAACATGCTCTACAGTTGAAAAACCGCGTTTAACATGTGATGGAACACGATATTTCGAAACCAGCAACATGGGTTTATCAGATGCCTGCCCGTTATAGGGCTGTACCATCTGGTAATAGTCCCCCGGTACTGCACTACGCTTCCAGGCATATATCGGTATATTACTGTCTCGCAGAAAATATACCGTCTGGGCTGAAACTTCCCGGTTGTTAGTGAGAATGGCAGAAAACTCATTACTTTTGAATTTTTCTTCAGCCTTGGCAGCAATTTCTTGCCATCCCAGAACTCTTGAGAATGGAGCAATCCCGAATGGAAGTGGGAACAGACCTGCCGTTGCAGTACCTGCCGCCAGAAGAATGAGAACCACAATATTGATCGCAAAAGATGCCCGTAAGGCTGTCCAGGCTCTTTCCCGCATCATAATTGCCACCACCAGAATAACTGCTGCAGGATATGCTGTCGCAGCCCAGTTTGCATGAGCCCTGGAAAGAAATGCCTGAATTGTAATAATTAGAATAACAGGAATAGAAAATGCCAGAAGCATCCTGTCTTCAGAGGTCAGAAGGCTCCCGGTTGTCTTGCTGGAGCGTAAAAAACGCCAGAGAATAATCAGTAGGGCAGCAAAAAATACCGGCCCTGCAACACCAAACTGTGCTCCGAAAAATTCCAGAGCCTTACCCGTCTTTTTCCCGAGAGAAGCAAGAATTTCCGTAATTCCGGAAGGGGCAGCACCCCAGTTGGCATTGTCAGCAGTATGAGAAAAAGTAACCAGCCCGTTCTGCAGATTCCATATAATATTAGGCGAAACAATAATCCCGGATATGACTATGGCGGTCCAGAATTGTGGACTGCGGACAATCCAGCGTGCATTCGGCTCTATAACCAGATAAACCACAAAACATAGGAGAAAGAATGCCATTGCATATTTGGATAAAAGCCCAAACCCGATAGCGACCCCCAGGAGTACAGACCAGCTCCACTTCTTCGTCTTCTGGAATTCAACAAGAGACCACAATGCCAGTGCCCAGAATGCCAGAAGTGGCACATCTGTAGAAATTCTGCCTGCAGAAAAACTCACACCGGGAACTGTTACAAAAGCGAGTGCAGCCCAGAATCCTACAGCAGTTCCATATAAGGAGCGGGCTGCAAAAAAGATAAACATCGAAGTCACTGTGTAAAATAAAGGCGACCCGGCGCGGATACAGAAATCATTTATTCCGCATATTTCCGTTACACCACGAATACTCCAGGCAAGCATGGGAGGCTTGGAAAAATAGCCAAAATCAAGAACTTTTGACCACGCCCAATATTGTGATTCATCGAAAAACAGCTCGGTATTGCTGAAATAAATTGCTATGAGCCTGAATACTGCAAGCAAAGCGAGAATTACAATAAAAGCACCGAATGCACTGTTCTGACTGGGAAACCGATCAAATACTGTTGTTTTAACCATATTATTCATGTTTTTATTTCAGGACCTGTTTTTGACAATTTTCTCTTTTGCTGGAAACATATTCTGTACTAACGTTCTGGAGTTAGCAGACATTTACACGCTTGTGTTTCATGAGGAAACCCTGATATTCACTGACAGGAAGGCTTTTTTCTATGAAACATTATTTACGCGTTGACACTAGGGCTAAATGCCTCTTGATTGACAACAAAAGTCCGGGGCACGTCTCTGGTAATAAAATTATGTCGCTTGGTGAGAATTGAAAGGTCGCAAATGCGTATTTCTGTTATAATACCCGCTCTTAACGAGGAAGGTAATATTGGTCGCCTTGTCGAGGAAACCTATACAGTCGTTTCGCAGAATATGCTGGCCGAAGTCATTGTCGTTGACGACTGCAGTGAGGATAAAACAGCCGACGAAGTTAAAGCCCTCTGCGAGAAATACCCATCCCTGCGTTATCTGCGTCATGCCACACGAAGTGGGCAGTCGACAGCCTTGCGCACTGGTATATTAGCCGCAAAAAGCCCGGTTATTGCAACAATGGATGGCGATGGCCAGAATGATCCCAACGATATTGAAAATCTGGTTGGAAAACTGGGAGATCCGTCATCCGGCGGTGTTGCATTGGTTGGCGGTGTAAGGGCAAAAAGGCGTGCTAATGGCTCCAGACGTTTTGCTTCCGGTTTTGCTAACTGGTTACGCAGCTCAATTCTCAAAGACAAATGCCCTGACACTGGTTGCGGTATCAAAGCCTACTGGCGAGAAGCTTTTCTGCTTTTGCCTTTTTTCACCAGTATGCACAGATATCTTCCTGCGTTGTTTATCACATACGGCCATGAGGTTGATTATGTTGAAGTTAATGACAGACCAAGGATGGTCGGCCAGTCCAAATATACCAATATTGGCCGCGCCATAGTCGGGATTTATGATCTGATCGGAGTAACCTGGCTTCGAAGGCGTACCTTAAAACCAGCCATTGCTGAAGATTACAGGGCAAAGCAGGATACAGATAGAATTGTCCCTTTTCGTGAGACAAGATAAATAATAAAATACCCGGGATAGAGTGCGTTAAAGGTCGAGGATAATGCTGGAAATTATTACAGGTTTCTTCCTGAATATATCAAATGAAATCGCAACATGGTGGGCAAGGCAGACAGCTTATAACCTCTGGTGGCATGCCTTTGGCGGAGTGGCACAGACATTATTTTTCTCTCGCTGGCTTGTGCAGTGGTTTATGAGCGAGCGCGCACAAAAGAGTGTCGTTCCCGTTGTCTTCTGGTTCCTGAGTTTTCTTGGTGGTCTGATGATGCTGATATATGTCACTCATCTTGGCAGTCCCGTACTAATGATTGGCCAGGCTGTCGGACTGTCAGTGTACGCTAGAAATATTATCCTGATAAACCGGGAAAAAGCATCTGAAGCAGATGATGTGGTCAAGGTTCCGGCTGAGTAGCTTACTGAAGAAATATAATATGGCTTTCGCTAACAACAGAGAAGCTTTCCCCAGCTCTTGACCAGTCACAGGTCTGGTTCTTTTTAGGCTTTATAAACTGTGCGAATGAAATGCTGTATACCGCAATACCCGTCATCAGCAATATCTAAAACCACATTACTGCCTCTGAATATGTTGGTATTATTTTGCGTTGAAAAATTGTACGTAGTTCAGAAGATTAATAGGTACAGGTAATCACAATTGTGAACAGTTTCCTTTTTTTTGGGAAGATACACAGTTTTTTACAAATTTGCTCTTCACATTCAGAAATAAGCTGTTATAACAACACTCCTACGACGCACTAAGCGCTGGCAACTATGAAGAAATAACTCTAATAAGTTGCATTGCTTGATCCCTTAATTATCTGGGAATGATGAAATCGCTTAGCAGCGATGAGAGGTCTTTTTCTATTAAAGCTCTCAGGATGTAATTGACGCGGGGTGGAGCAGCCCGGTAGCTCGTCAGGCTCATAACCTGAAGGTCGCAGGTTCGAATCCTGCCCCCGCAACCAATATTGCAGCAGATTATACGTCGTAAATTAACTGATACAATCAGGATAAAATAGTATTATGATTGTAAAATCGATTGTCCACCAATCGAGATAAAAATTTGACGCGGGGTGGAGCAGCCCGGTAGCTCGTCAGGCTCATAACCTGAAGGTC
>JBOEGA010000128.1:0-30065 GCA_050633205.1 Methyloligellaceae bacterium
TTAATTATCTGTAGTGCTGATTTGATCATGAATTTTACATCAGACAAGACCAGAAAATCGTAGAGAATCGCCCCGAAAACGTTGCAATTAACCCTTTACTATTCCCTTTCCTCTGATTGTATATTTGAAAAATACACGTAATAATATGAGCTTAGTAGTATTCACGTTAAAAGCCGTTCTGAAGCCTACATTTCCTTGATGCCGGAAACGATATTCTGTAACAACAGTAACGGATGTCCGGGGGAATATTTTGAGGAGATTAATGTGAGCGAAAAAACCAGACTTGTCAGAACAGTTTCGAGCCTGAGATCTCATGTTAATAAATGGAAGAAACTGGAGAATACTATAGCACTTGTTCCCACTATGGGGGCCCTGCATGAGGGGCATCTTTCCCTTGTGAAACAAGCTGTTAAAAAGGCAGATAAAGTCGTGGTGACAATATTTGTCAATCCAACCCAGTTCGGAAAAAATGAAGACCTTTCCAAATATCCCCGGACCGAAAAGCAGGACAGGGAAAAGCTGGAAGCACTTGGTGTTGATCTGATATTTGCACCGGATGTCAGCCAGATTTATCCGGAAGGTTTTTCCACCTCAATTCAGGTCACCGGAATAACAGAAACACTTTGCGGTCAATCGCGGCCGGGCCATTTCTCAGGCGTCGCTACAATTGTTACAAAGCTTTTGCTGCAAGCCATGCCTGATATCGCTATTTTTGGCGAGAAGGACTTTCAACAGCTGCTGCTGATTAAGCAGGTTGTATCTGACCTGAATATCCCCGTCAAAATCATGGGTGGTGCAATAGTAAGAGAAAGTGACGGACTAGCTATGTCGTCACGCAATGCATATCTTTCAGATAAACACAGAACCCTGGCACCGCAAATATACAAGACCTTAAAAGCAACTGCGAAAGACCTTTCCAGCGGCACTTCTCCGAAAAAGTGCCTGGACACAGCGAAGGCCCTACTTACAGACTATGGTTTCAAAATTGACTATCTGGAAGTGCGGGATACGAAAGAGCTTTTGCCACTTACCGGGAAAATAGATCGGCCGGCGCGGTTGTTTATTGCCTGCCATCTGGGGAAGACCCGTCTCATAGACAATATTAAAGTCATACCGCCAAAATAAAAAAAACCTCCTGTAAGCAGGTTACAGGAGGTTCTCATTATCTATAGGTCGGAGAAATCTGATTAATGGCTGCCTTCATCTCCTGAAAGCTTTTTAGCCTGAGCTACCCAGTTTTCTTCTCGAATTCGACCACCTGTATTAAGCTTGGTGTCCATGCTGTCCACCTCACTGTCACTCCAGCCAGCAATTTGAGAATATGACTTGACCCCAAGGCCAATAAGCTGGGTTTCTGCTATAATACCAATCCCTTTGATCTGCTTGAGATCATCTGCTTTTCTGGAGCGGGAAGGAACAACATGAGACTTCTGAACCGGACGTTCTTTACTCAAACGAGCAAATTCACTTTCGCTCAGTTCCTCGATAACAAGTTCTTCATCATCATGACGACCTGTAACCAGTCCCTTATTGGCGGTAGAAATTAATGCTGGTCCATTCTCAGCTTTGGAAAGGTCCTCGTCATCTCCAGCCTGAAGCCCTGACAGAGACGCTGCTTCTGTGATATCAGCAGTATCAACAGAAACTGGCTGCTCGCTGTTATCAGTAACCTGTGTGGCAACTTCTTGATTGCTTTCATCTGGATCGGAAGCAGTCTCGACAGCCGGAGTAAATTCAACCACATTAGATTCAGCCTGCTCATTGCTACTAATATTATCATCAGAAGAAGTCTCAACTTCTATCTGATCTGCAATATTAATAACCTCAGCCTGTACAGGCTCGGAAACTTCCTCTGCTTCTGTTACCGCAGCTTCAATAGTTTCTTCTTCGACTGCTGCAACCTCAACAGTTTCAGCAACCACTGCCTGTACCGGCTCGGAAACTTCCTCTGCTTCTGTTACGACAGCTTCAACGGTTTCTTCTTCGACTGCTGCAACCTCGACAGTTTCAGCAACCTCTGCCTGTACCGGCTCGGAAACTTCTTCTGCTTCTGTTACGACAGCTTCAACAGTTTCTTCTTCGACTGCTGCACCCTCAACAGTTTCAGCAACCTCGGCCTGTACTGGCTCGGAAACTTCTTCTGCTTCTGTTACGACAGCTTCAACAGTTTCTTCTTCGACTGCTGCAACCTCAACAGTTTCAGCAACCTCGGCCTGTACCGGCTCGGAAACTTCTTTTGCTTCTGTTACCGCAGCTTCAACGGTTTCTTCTTCGACTGCTGCAACCTCGACAGTTTCAGCAACCTCCGCCTGTACCGGTTCGGAAACTTCCTCTGCTTCTGTTACGACAGCTTCAACTGTTTCTTCTTTGACTGCTGCAACCTCGACAGTTTCAGCAACCTCTGCCTGTACCGGTTCGGAAACTTCTTCTGCTTCTGTTACCGCAGCTTCAACGGTTTCTTCTTCGACTGCTGCAACCTCGACAGTTTCAGCAACCTCGGCCTGTACAGGTTCGGAAACTTCTTCTGCTTCTGTTACCGCAGCTTCAACTGTTTCTTCTTCGACTGCTGCAACCTCGACAGTTTCGGTAACCTCTTCCTTCACAGGTTCGGAAACTTCCTTAACTGTGGCAGCGGCAGCAACCACGGCTTCTGCAGCTCCAGTCTCTACGGCTTTTTCAGCGTCATTGTCAGAAGTTTTTTTGACCTCATCATCAGCCTGAAGAGCTGCTGATGCAGCAGCTGCAGCGGCAGCCGTGGAAGCAGCTAATGCAACCGCTTCTGCTTTTGGTTTTTTATGAAATAACGCTCGAATTGAATAACCCACTACTGCTCCAATCCAAAAAGCAATAGCAAGCAGTATAAATGTCTCGAATGCAAAACTCAGCATCGCTCAATACTCCCCGGAATTTATTATTTTGTATTTTGATCAGGGACTTCTTTGGTTCCCTCTACCTCATAGCCCGTCCAACCAATAATAAGGCCAATGGCAAAAGCCAGACCTGCATACGGCCACATATTTTGAAATATAAACAACATAACCTGCCTCACACTTTTATTTTCTCTATGTTTATCATAAAGACAATTTACATCAAGAGATTATGAAGGCATGCCCGGAGGGTGTAAAATAAAATGCAGGATCTAAAAATTTTTCGCCAGACCATCCAGAGAAACGGGCCGGGCCTGACGGGGATTGTATTTCTTTTCTTTTTTCCTGATCTTTACTTTATTAATTAAAGTAAAGCCTTTCGGAAGGTTCGCAAGAAGACCACCATTGACTTTATTATAGGCGTTATCATCCTCAACAAAACCTGACACTGTGATTTTTTTGTCAGACAATGTAATGATACCGTTATCAATTCCGCAGAAGAGCTTGATAATTACCTTGATTGTGTTCCGCCATCCTTTTGGCTGTCCGGATGCATAAACAAGATTATCAACGACTGGTGCTTTATCAATTGAAGTCTCAAGGAAACGGATAAGATCTTCCCTCATCTCTACATCAGGGATATAGCCCTCAAGAAGAATTTTATTATCCAGCATGGCAATTGACCAGCTATATGCTCCGGCTTTTGGAGGATATACATTTACAGAAGCAATTCTGACCCCGTCCGGCTTGTTTTCTTTTATGTTCTTGATAAAGGCTACATAGTTATCAGAATCTGATGTCCGTCCATATATGGCAAGTCCCTTATCAGTAAGCGATACCTGCCCTTTCTCAATATAACGGAGCTGCTGTAATGCATAATTGACGGCTCCCAGCCAGGCACTTTTATCTTTTGCACCCAGCGCTACCTTCATACGATCATCAATATTCAGACCTGGCAGCATCGCATTTGCTATACCAACGATGGTTTCACGATCTTCAACTGTAGGGACATATTTATCAAGCTTCAGTCTCTGCTTGTTACGAGAAGCGCGCCAGACATAATCAGCCACATATTTAATATTCTTGCTGACATCTTTCGCGCCTTTTACGCCATAAACAGACTCGACGACATTGAGGGCATTTTTTCTGTCGTTGGCAGCACGACCAGCAGCACCGTGTAAAAAGGCATCCCGTCCGGAAAAAGAGACCCAGGCCCAGTTAAAGCCGGCGTCATGAAGGGCAATTTGCGCACGTAAACGCAAATCCTCTTCAATTTCAGAACGTTTAAATTCCAAAGCAACTATACTAAGGATGAAAATAAGCACCAGCCCCCATAAAAACCGGGAAAGCTTATATCTACTCATATTTTTGCTTCTCTCCTGGCCAATCCATTGAGATATTATCAATCTGTTCTGCAAAAAAGGCTAAACCAGCCCCCACCTTTAACGCCCGAAACATCTGAATGTCCGCAGGCGCTTTTCAAACCCATACTCGTTGAAAAGCAATATCTGGATAATAACATCTATTTGTTCTGATGTCTCTTTGTTCATTACCGGAATACAGATATCAAAAAACAGAAATAAAGGCTGAAATCTCTCGTGTCCAGAGATATTAGCCGTAATACTTCATCTGGATTATATCAAATAGTATCATATAGTTACCTTTGTATGGCATTCAATATACCAAATTGACGTAGTTCAAATGAGGTACTTTTCATAATATTTTATCCCCTACCAAAGACCTAGCCATATACTTGATAGCATTACATAATTTGTCCACAGGATTGATGTTATCATGCCTACAATAGCTACTCCATCCATGAATTTCCCTACAATTCAGGCCGCTCAATCGCAGAAACACGTAACAGTTAACCAGTCTCTGCGCATTCTTGATGCGATTTTGCATTTAAGTGTTGAAAGCAGAAATACCTCATCACCTCCTCAATCTCCAGAAAATGGAGAGCGGTATCTTGTCCCTGCAGGATCCACCAGCGAGTGGAGCGAAGAGACCAACCGGATTGCTGTATGGCAGGATAACAGCTGGGTCTTTTTCCTACCCAAAAACGGTTGGAGGTTATGGGTTGAAGATGAAGCTGTGATGCTGGTCCTGAGCAGTGGTGAATGGCAGCCCGTCCCGTTTTCTGCAACAGAAATACAGAACCTGATGCAACTTGGGATCAACGCGACATCAGACAGCAGTAACAGGCTCTATGTTAAAAGCCCCACTGTAACCTTTGAAGCCGAAAATCAGGATATACGTTGCGTACTCAATAAAGACAGTTCGTCAGACACAGCCAGCATTATTATGCAGTCAGATGCATCCGGCCACGCCGAAATCGGTCTCACAGGTGATAATAACCTGCATATCAAAACCAGCCCGGATGGAACAAACTGGGAAAATGCTCTCACCGTAGCCAGCAGTACGGGTGAGACAGCCTTCCACCAGCCCCCTGCCCTGCCTCAAATATCTAAAAACAGCCTGCCATCCCCGTCACCTGCGGGGAAGCTTATTTACGTGTCAGACGCAACAGGCGGTTCAACCCCTGCCTTCAGTGATGGCACCGACTGGAAACGCATCAGCGACAACTCAATTGTCAACTAGATAAGGATATTTCAAATGACTGATAATTTCAAACGCCACACATCGTCTCTCGAAAGCCCGGCTTCCGGCGCATTTGCTATCACACCGGATAACAGCAATTCCCTCAGTGAAATAACCCGCGCAATCTATATTGGCGGTGCCGGAGATCTGGCAGTAACAATGCAGGCCGGACAGGAAGTTACCTTTTCATCTCTCCCGGCTGGCACTGTTTTGCCTGTTCGCGTTGAGCGGGTTAAGGCAACAGGAACTACGGCAACTGCACTGCTGGGGTTAATATAATGATTGGTATAGGATTAAAGCCGCGCTCATTAATAACTGGAGGAGAAAGCCTTCCCTGGTGGGCAGCACAATATCCCGGAGCAACATTTGTTGCGGACTTCGCAAACAACCGTGCCATGATCAATAACAGCCCCGTTTCTTTCACCGACTTTCTGTCAGTCACAAGAAATTCTGCCGGGGTTGCAGAAAATGCCAATGGAACTCTGGTAAACCATAGCACAGACAGCCTGCGCCTGAGTGATCGGGGTGTCCTGATAGAGTCTGCTCGCACAAACCTCGTAAAAGACAGCCAGAACTTCCTGACATCAGACTGGTCTACATCAGGCCCGGCGACTGTTACCTTAAGCAGCGAGCAGGCACCTGATGGAACTTTCACAGCCCATCACATTCAGAATCTTTCAGCAACAGGAGACGGGATTGTTTTTTCAGACCCTCTTTCCACCCCGGTCGGTGGTGGTGACTATACCGGATCAATTTACCTGAGAGCAGATACACCATCGGCTCTGGATCTGACAATTACGGCTGCCTCAGGCTCAGGTTCCCCATCAACCCTGACGCTCAATCTGACTGCAGACTGGCAACGTTACCTGCTCCCACACAGTTTTGCTGCCGATGATACAGATTTCATAATTCAGCTTTCCCGCCCAGCAGCAGGAAATATCCAGTCCTTCCACGCATGGGGCGCACAACTCGAAGCAGGTACCTATGAAACATCCTACATAAAAACCACAAGCACCCAAACCCAGCGCCATGCCGACACTATATCCTTCAACGACACATCATGGCTGGACCCCGCCACCGGAACAATCATAATGTCAGTCCAGTCCCCCCAAAACACCCTGACCAACCGCCGCCTCCTTGGGTTTGCCTCCGCTCAGGGACTGGAAACATCCCCTGCAGCTAATACAATAGAGAATTGGAATGGAACTTTTCTATTGTCTGCATCAACAGGATCTGAAGGTACTTGGAGTGATGGCCTTAAATTGGCGCTATCTTGGGATGCAAGTGGAAGGTCATTATGTATATCTGCTGGAGACATAGCTGAAGATGCAGGCACTCCAGGAAATCTCCTAAATTGGTATTTAGGATCTCGTGATGGATCTCAAAGTTTTTGGGAAGGCAGCATAGCTACAACTGCTTACTATCCATACAAGTTGACAAATTCTCAACTTATAAATCTAACAACCTAAGGGCTATCAAAACATTACTCCCTTCTGTAGCAAACACAAACAACACCAAAACTAGAATATAACTCGGTTAGCTGGATCTTATAACCAAATGCCTTTAGAACATAGTCCGGTAAGTCATAAAAATAGTCATGATGAAATCTCACATAATCTCTTGGATAAGCATGATAGTGAAAAGAAGGTGTATGAGTAGATAAATAAAGGTATCCTCCTTTTTCAAGTAAACTCAAAAGATTAGTAATTGCAATTGTTGGGGCTATTGTATGCTCCAACAAAGACTGAGATAAGATTGATCCAAAACGCTCATTTTTTAGGTTATCGGGAAAATCACAACAAACATCCCACACATAATCAACGCTAGTTTGAGACTTATCATTCATTAGTTCTGTATAGTAATCACTTACTAAGAATGTAACATCTGGATAATGAGCACTTAGAACATCTCTTACTGAACTATTTTCAGAAACTAATAGAGACTTGTTACCCATGCCATAACAGTCCATATACTGGCGCATAATAGGGCGAAGCTCTCCTGATAAATTTGGAAGAGTAATTCTATACAGGTCATCATTTTCAAACTTATTACCTTGAATTGAAAACCTGTGAACCCCCTTTGGTTGCAAGCCAGAACGCTCCATTATAACATTCCGAACTGATCGGTAAGCTTTTCTTGCTAAAGCAGTACTCATAAATTTACTCCCTCTTTCAGTAAAAATTACCCCCCACCAAGGTTCGCCAGTAAAACTTCCCACTTGCGAACACTGATGGCCCGGTCGAACTGCATGTCAAAAACACTCCGGGCGCGGAGGCCGGCATCAATACATTTGGACCTGTCAGCATTATACTGAAGGATTTCAAAGACCAGTCTGCCGGCATCTCCTTCAGAAACAGTCAGGCCTATTTCGTGTTTGCGAATGATTGAGGGGATTTCACCGGATTGCGCTCCGATAAATAAAGTCATGCGCCCGGCGGCTGCGATCCCGTAGAATTTACTGGGTACAATAAACCCCTCCAGCTCATTATTAAGGCTCACAAGATGAATATCCGGCACAGACAGGCTTTGCGCCAGCATCTGCCTGGGCTGATAGGGTTGCAGTCTGATATTACTCAGACCACGCTTGTCAATAACAGACTGCACATGCTCAAGCTGCGCACCGGCTCCTATAAGAAGGAATACAACATCCTGGCCCTCATTCATTCGTGCGAGCTTTTCTGCACTTGACAATATTGTCGAGAAATCGTGTGCCCGGCCAAAGTTTCCTGAATAACCAATCACAAACTTGTCGGATAACCCCCATTCCTGCCTAAGGGGGTTGTTGTGATGATCGAGTGGAAAGATATCACGTCCATCTGCCCAGTTCGGGATGACGTAGCATCGGTCCTGAGGAATACCTTCGCTCACCAGATAATCCTGCATCCTCTGCCCAAGAACGATATTAATATCAGCCCGCCTGAGAGAGTGGTTTCGCAGAATACGCAACAGATAATAAACCCATCGCATCATATAGCCGCCAACCCTGAGCTTCTGGGCAACTTCCGGAAAGATATCCTGCAACCAGTTAACCTGCCTGCACCTTTTTATCCAGGCAACCGGCGAAACTACAATGGAAAGTAATGGCGGGTCAGTCTTTGCAACAATAATATCACCTTTGCGAGCCAGCTCCCACAATTTACAGATCATAAAAAAATAAAAGGACAGATAATCAAACACTCTGCCCAAAAGCCTGCCGCGTCCAAATCCGGTTGATCTGATGCGGTGTACCTTAACCCCGTTGATGACTTCATAGACCGGAAGCTCATCTGTCCCGGCATTATAATGCAGCCTGCTCGTAATAACATGAATATCAAAACCGTTTTCAACCAGATCAAAGGCCAGATCAGACAAAATCTGGCTTGTCGCAGAGCTGTCAGGGTAAAAAAAACGGTTTATAAATATTACCTTCATCAGCCAGCTGAGTTGCCATATCCTGAAATATGCCGCCGCTCACCTGCATCCGGCTCATCGACGAAATCACGCGAGCGGATTGCAACGGCAGGATTGCCACGAAATACTTTCCAGTTTTCCAGATTGTTACTCGCGGTGCTTCCCATGGCCAGCACCGCACCTTCGCCAACAACAACACCGGGACCTATATTGGACCGCGCACATATCCAGGAATGATCATCAATCGTAATCGGCTTACAGATCAGGTTAAATGTAGCTTCAGTCCAGTCATGAGACCCGGTACACAGATAAGCTTCCTGTGAAATGCAGCAATTTGCCCCTACAACCACCTGATCCAGATTATCAATCCACACCCTCTCCCCGATCCAGCTGTGATCCCCTACAGTTAACCGCCAGGGAAACTTCACCCGAACACCGTTTTTGATAACCACGCCCTTCCCTATCTTTGCTCCAAACCGTCGAAGCAGAAAGCGCCGGTGCATGGAACCGGGAAGAAACGAGGTAATGAACAGTGCCTGCACAACAATCCAGAGCAGTTCAACAATTGCCGATCTGCCCCTCTCAAACCCGCGATTATTATAATTTGCCAGTTTCACAAACGTACCTGTTTTAATTTGCGTTTATGCTCATAGAGCTTCGCATCCACCAGAAAGCGGTACCAGAAGCCCTGCAAAAAATGAAAGACCAGCCCGGACCGCCCATCCAGAAAGCCGAGTAATAAAAAATAACGGAAAAACCAGTATAGAAATGCACGCAGGAATAGCGGCAACCGACCATACCAGTTGCGCTTCAGCCAGCGCTTGCGAGATGCCTGCCCGGTCAGCTTTCCATGATCTGCCCGCCCTTCAAGGTCCAGCAGGTCCCTGACCTCCCGGTCCGCATATCCGTTATGCTTCTCCGTCCAGAAAGAAAGCCCCTTCTGGTTTTCATCAATAATATCGTGACTGAGTCGGCCTGTTTTTCCCTGCGAGAGAACAATATGCTCATCCATCCACCGCTGTTCGCTAAAACCATGCCCATGCCGCCACACACGCAAAAGCCATGTTGGATAATACCCGCCAAAACGGATCCAGCTCCCCCAGAAATATACTCTGCGTCTCACTTCATAACCGGAAATACCTGCATCATCATTACTGGCGATCCGGGCCAGTTCATCAGCCAGCTCGCCCGTGATACGCTCATCAGCATCAAGCCGCATTACCCATTGTGTCTTTATCGGCAAATTCTCCAGAGCCCAGTTAACCTGCGCTGCATGATTTTCAAATTCATGCTCAACGACGCAGGCACCAAACTCTTCCGCTATCTCGACAGTGCGATCCGTACTCCCCGAATCCACAATAAAGACTTCAGCCCCGAGCCCCGCCAGACTTTCCAGACAAACCGGCAGATTGACCTCCTCATTACAGGTCAGGATGATAACTGATAAATCGGTCATATAACTTCAACTCCGGCAGGCAAATTTCCACCAAGCACCCATTCATAAAGTGACAGCATCTGCTCTGAAATCCGGTCCCAGCTATAGCGTTCCCGCACAAGAGCCCGTCCTCGCATCCCCATCATCCTGCGCTCGGCATCGCTCATTTCAAAAAGCTGCCCGAGACCGTCGGCAATATTCTCAACCTCATATGAAATGCGGATAGCAGCCCCATTGCGATAGCCTTCAGACAAATGACATGCCGGAGTAATCAGACAGGGCAATCCATAGGCCCAGGCTTCCAGTACGGAAACAGGTAACCCCTCACTGAATGAAGGCAAAACAAAACCGCTTGCAGCAGAATAAATCTGATGTTTCTCTTCATCAAAACGCGCCCCGGTAAAGAACACCTCATTCTGCAAGCCTAGCTCGGTGACCTGACTTTCAAGATACCGACCATATACGCCCTGATTATCTCCAACAATAAATGTCACCCACTCCCCTCGCGGGTTAGATCTGTGCAAAGCTTTCAGCAGGCTTTCAAGCCCCTTTTTGGGGTGCAGCCTGCCGAGATACAGCAGGATTTTTCTTCCCGCTGATAACTCCTCAATCCAGCGAGGTACGGGAGATGTATCAGGGTTGGGGAGGTGCACGCCGTTCGGGATAATGCAGACAGGATTTTTTACCCCGAACTGTTTGATACCCAAAGCTTCTTCCACACATAGTGCATGAAAACATTTCGCTGTTCTGAAATGCCTGCTCTCGAATAATTTGCTTACAATATGCTTTTTCCACCGCCCGTTTCTGACTGCCCATGGGTCAAGCATACCGTGGGGAGATATCACAACAGGCTTTTTCTGCCTCTTGCCCCACTGATAGCTCACCAGAGAAGGGTACATCCAGGCCCCGTGATTATGCACAAGATCAACATTCGAGGATTTCAGGGCAGAATATAAAGCGGGCGCATAACCAAAGGATTGTGGTCCTGAAACTTTATATGCGGCCCGATCAGGTGTAATCAGCCTCTCGAACATTATATTGCTGTCAGTAGCGCGCAACCCCAACACAGATGTCGAGACACGCTGTGCCTCCGAAAGAGAGTTACTCAGATTCTGAATAACTTCCCACACTCCTGCCGCCCGCCGCGATATATGCGCGGTCAGCATTCCTATTCTGATTTGAGATGGAGTGTTCAATCTGCGTCCGGTTACATTGTTCCAAGTGCCCAAAGCAATGAACGATCACCAATCTTTGGCACAGGTCTTGGGGCTTCCATTGCGAGATCAACTGCCTTCCAGAGGTTGCTGGCAAAACCCTCCGGCGAATAATCTGCTATGATTTTTAAACTGCGCGCGCCCATTCGCGTCAGGTTAATATCAGGATTACTGAGCTTACCCATAAGTCTGGTCAGCGAATGCACATCATATGGGTCAAACGTAAAACCGTTCATCCCTTCCTTAACCAGATCCCGCGCACATCCGCATCTATTTGAAACCAGAACAGGCAGGCCGGATGCCATTGCTTCATTAACAACCAGCCCCCATTGCTCGGTTGTACTGGCGTGAATAAACGCATCAGCGAGTCCGTAATAGGATGGAAGTTCGCCATATTGAATAAACCCAGGAGTTACAATCTTGTCCAGCAGATCCAGTTCAATAATCTCCTGCTGCACCTGATCACGCAAAGGCCCGTCCCCAAGCAACACCAGATCCCGTGGCACGACTTCAGATTGTTCTGCATATGCAGCATAAGCCTCCAGCAAACGGAAAATATTCTTTTTCTCGATAAACCGGCTGGAAGCCAGAAAAAACGGACGACTAAGACGCAGCTTGTTTCTCCACTCCACCCGATTGGCCTTAACCTGCTTCACAGCTTCATAGAAATATTTATTATCAACCACATCATATTTCGTGAAAATATGATCTCTTGGAACACCAAGCTGAATGGCATACTCAATATGTGGCGCCCCTCCGACCAGTGCAGCAGAACAGGTTCTTACAATCCTGCTCTTTACAGTTTCTTTCCACCATGTCCGGGGATAATCATAAGCCGTACTGTCTGACATAATAACCGCCCGCCGCCCGTTCTGCAGGCACCAGTCAAGCGCTGCAAGTGCTCCCGGATCAGACCAGCCGGGTACAGCGACCACATCCGGTGCAACCTCGTCAAGGGCTTCAAACACTCCCCGCCTTACACGTCTTGAGGGAATACTGTGACTATCCTGAGTTGGAAAAACCGTCAGGCGCTGATAACCGATCACATCATCAATCGTATCCCAGAGGTATGTCTTGTCCACACGGGTAAATTCTATCGCAACCAGCTCGCCCAACTGTGCTGCACTTAATAACCTGGCGTCATGCATGGGGCCGATACGATGGAAGAGTATAGCCAGTCTGGTATTCTGATTAGGTAGCATATCTTACCTGTGCAGCCTCGTTTTTACCGACCCTGCAAAACCACAAAATCGGAAGAAGAAAGAGAAGAAGATAAAGCAACTGCGCAAAAAACGCGGTCAGCCCTGATACAATCGCAAACATTGCCGATGGGGCCAGTGCTACATAAAATATCTGCACGCCCATATCTCCGGCCATTGCCCGCTCCCACAATCGGCGGTATGCCATTGCGAAGCCCATAAACATAAACGCACCGAAGAAACTAAACTCCTGAAAGACGTCAACAATTGCGGTTGGAATCCAGCCCTTCTGGGGCAACCATCCATAATATTCGACCGTATGTAACTTGAAATTTGGGCCGGGCCAGAAGAGAGCATCTTTTGTCTCCTGTCCGACAATAAGCTTTGGCACCCACTGACGGACAAATCGGTTATAAAATCCGCGCCCGTAATTATATTCATTTTCCTGAAATGTCGCCGGAAGTTGTATGACCGGATAATGAAACTCAGTATATTCATGGCCACTCAGCATATCTGTCAGAAGCTTCTCTGCTGATATATTCCAGATCTCACTGCTGTCTCCGCCAAGCTGGCTATGCGCCCGGTAAACAGGAGCTGCCAGAACTGCAAATGCTCCAAAGCATAGAAAAGCAATAACCAGAGACCGGGGCGGCGCCCATCGTTTGCGGAAGAAAAAGCAAAAGCCGAGAATGACCATGACAATTGCCAACTCACCCCGCCGGCCACGTAGAATAACATTAGCAAAAGGCATGGCCAGCCCGAACAGAACAACCCAAAAACGCATTGGATCCGGGCGGTTAAGATATGCAAAAAGACATAAAACCAGCCCCGGATAAACAAGTTGCGAGAAGAAGTGATAAAGAACAGGAATACCTTCCCACTCCAATTGATAGGCTCCTTCTACAGAGAAGTAGGTCATTATCCCGCCACTCAGCGCAGCCAGCTGGAAAAATGCCCAGTACCCCATAAGAAGGAAAACAACACCACACAGGAACACCCGCTCATCGGAATATTCTGAAACCTCCCTGTCCTTGTGATGTTCAGGTTTATAAAAGCCGATATATCCTACAAGCGTTGCCACACAGCAGAGAAAGCTCATCAACAGCGCCATCTCTATACCGCCATCCTGAACGACACCATCAGGCAGCCAGTCCCTGTTATTATAAATCCCTATTGCCATAGGGCCGAGATATAATAACCATACTGCTCCTGTTATCGTGGGTAGCTGGTAATATCTGTCAGGCTTTGTAATACCCCAGACGATCATCCAGAGTGCAGCACCGAGAAATAAAACAAGCAGGAGTGCTGTCACAGCAGGTTCCCGTCTGATCGTTTCATAGTAATTTTTGATATCCCCGACAGCAGGTTCTTGCCATATCTTGAATGAGTATAACGTCCCGCACGTAACACAGCCCGCTCGGACATATCCCTGCGCAGGGAATGAGAGGACCCCAGTTGCAGCAGACGCTCAATAATGGCATCCACATTGCGCGGCTCTATAATAAAGCCTTCAATACCATCCCGTACAACACTCCCCGTATTTGGCGTACAGACAACAGGGAGACCATATGACAGAGCTTCATAAGCAGCAGCAGCCGAACCTTCATTGAGTGAAGGCAGCAGAAAAACATCTGCCCACTTGTAATGCTCTTCCATATCAGTGCGTGGTGTGGCGCCCACTACATTGATATAGCGCGATATCTGCCTGGCTGCTTCCGGCAATAACTTTACTTCCCCCACCATCCTGAAGGAAGCATAATCAGTGAGCCTTTTTGCAGCCTCCAGAATGTAAGGCGCGCCCTTCCTTAGAGACACGGCACCAACTGTCAGAACCTTCAACCGCCCTGTCCACTTTTTATCGGAAAACCGCCTGACACCCACTCCGCGTATCCCATATGGAACAACAACACAGCTTTCTTCTCGTGCACCACTGGCAACAACCTGGTTCTTCACATAGTCGGAGCCACAAACCAGTACATCAGCGGCTTTCCATGTTTCAAGCGACATGGAATTTATCATATCGGTTGTTCTCTCGCAGGAAATATTATCCTCAGGCTCCCAGCCCGGAAAACGCTCATGCTCGGCTGCAAGAATCTCCTGATCAACCTTAAACGGTGCGACTGTAACATCCACTACGGTTTTCAAACCCATAGCCCTGGCCCGTTTAATAAGATCAAGCCCGTTATGATCAAATATATAAACCGTATCAGCTTCACCAAAACCATACCGGTCTATACGCCTTGTGAACTGTTCGCCGACCCAGTTAAAAACCTCAAGCTGTTCCTGAAGCGATCTGGCGCGAGATAACCTGTAGGCGTAGGATACACCCAGCTCGGGAAAGCTGGTCAGCTTCTTCAGCGGGACACCTGACGGCACGCGCCCTGTTAACCGCTTGATTGAAGCCGGCCTCATCGTTTCCGGAATATAGTTCAGATATTTTGGCCACCCCTTAACGGCACAAATGTCCGTATAGAAATGTTCCAGGGCTCCGGCTTTATTCAGAGATGCGGGAACTGCATAATGTCGCCGGGCACCCAGCATGGCAACCATCACACGATGTTTGCTCTTTTTCTCAGACTTATCCGCATTCTTTTCCATCAGATCCTCACAGGCGCAAGCCTCTCCAGAATACGCAGGAACAGCACATTCCAGGCGATATCACTATGCTTATACTGCCGCCTCAGGCTGGATACCTTATTCAGATAGGTCATCCCGCCACCACTGGCAAAATATTTCATTCCATACCAGTAATGGCTCATGAGGTAGCGGTCCAGATACCTCTTTCGCCCCTCTGCATATCCTGCCAGATCCTGCAGGTCGCGTTCCCTGCCGTAAAAGAATTCAAACATTTCCCTGAGCTGGTTAATTCGCGGCAATTTATAACGTGCCTGCCCGGAATGCTGCCGTTGATAGACCAGCGGTTCGTTGATCATCAGCACATCTGTTTCCAGAGCCATTTCAAACCAGACGATAATATCGCGTGAAAAATCTGCGCCTTTCCTGTTCTCCCCGAAATAGTTTCTCATACGGAAGAAATCCCGCTCAACACAAAGCTCGGCCAGTCCTCCACCCCAGTTATGTTTCTCACAAAGAAATTTGAAAAGGTTACTTTTATTAATGGAAAACATATGTAAATCAGAAAGCCTGTGTCGTTTATACAGACATTTTGGACTGCCGGTTTCCTTTACGGATATAACCTTAGGTTTCTGCTCATGATCATTGAGAACAGCTTCAATTGTCTGCAGGCAATTCCGGGACAACATATCATCAGCACAAAGGATCTTGATATACTCTCCCCGTGCGCGTTTGCACAAAACATTGAGATTGCCAAAAATGCCCAGATTACTTTCATTCTTTTTGTAGTACAGCCTGGGATCATCAAAACTTTTTATTATATCAGCTGTTCTGTCAGTCGAAACATCGTCCTGAATGAGAAGCTCGAAATCACCACATGTTTGCGTGAGGACGCTCTCAATTGCAGCTTCAATATGTTTTGCTGAATTATAACCTGGAATACAAACTGAAAATAATGGATAGTAACCCTGCGAGGTCATCGGATCATTCTCTTCCTGTATATTGGATTAATATATCTTATTGAACCGGGGGCCAGAAAAATAAGTAATGCGCAGAACAGAACCAAACCGCTTGCCAGAACTGCAGCTATAATATTGTAGATCTGAACCTCCGCTGTGGATGCAAGAGAAACTGCGTAACCGGCCGTATAGAAAGCAACAACAAGCACACCGGCAACCGGAAACACAATTTCCAGTATATAAGACCGTAACGAGATACCCAGCCGTTTTGTACCGCGATAAACACCATACCAATTGTTTGTGAACAACTGGGCCAGCAAAGTGCCTAAAGCTACTCCCGGTAACCCCATCAGCTGAATAAGGAAATATGTAAGGAGAAGGTTCAGCCCTCCTGCCATAAGAGAAACCAGAGCATAGGCCTCATCTTCAGTCGCCCGGGATAATGTCATAAACATCTCATGCTGAACCTGCAGAAACAGCATGATGCAGAAGACCATGAGAACAGGCCCACCAATAAAGTTTCCTGCCCCCAGCCAACTATGTATAATCGCTTCACCAACCAGCACCAGACAGACAATGCCACAGGCCATTATGCTCAGACCGCTTTGCAGGCTCCTGATAGCAATATTCCTAACCTGATTATAACGCTGTTCCTGCCAGAGATAACTTACAAAAACGCTGGAGGAACCGGCAAGAGCAACTGCAAGCATGTATAGATTTGACGTTAACTGATAGGCTGCATGATAGGCTGGTATTTCCTGTGCACCCTTGAAAACTGCGATGAAGTACTGATCGGTTTTAATAACCAGAAAGCCTCCAAGAACAGTGATCCACGCTTTAATGGCAGGTCGAAACAGATCAGAAAAAATATCTCCACGCCAGTGACGGCTTTTCCTTCGAACCAGCGGGTTTTTAATGTACAGGAACATAACGGTTACGCACCGTGTCAGCACCGAACCTGCAATAAATGAAAGAGCCAGCTCAACAATTCCGCCTCCCATAAGGACTATCACGATCTGTGATACGGCGACCAGAATATTGATTGTCATGCCGATATAGAGATTGGCACTGACATATCCCAACCCCTGCAAAAGGCATGGCCAGTATCCTACCCAAACGTTGAATGCATAACCAAGACTCAGGATAGTCCATGCCCAAAAGACATTATGATATAACTCTTCACCAAGCCCGAGCTGCTCAAGAAATAATAAACCAGCTCCCCATGACAACAGGAATACACCGACTGCCATGCAACGGTATATTAAAGCTGATACAGTAATCAGCTCAGCAACGGTCACTGATCCACTGTCATAGTATTCATCAATTTTTTCATCATGTTCAAGGGAATGAGTTTCAGAATTTGCGAAGGCAATGCGCCTGATCAGTGTTGGCGTCAAGCCGAAATCCATTAAAGCCAGAAACGCTCCGCTTTGACCAAGAAGAAACCATAAGCCCAATTCCTCCCTGCCCATATATCTGAACAGCACAGGCATCAGTACAAGGTTCAGCACTATGGCGACAGCACGGTTTAACCAGCTTGCCATAACACCATAGGTTATTCTGGCACCAATTTTCACTTGATTATCCTGGAATTACCAAAGCTACCGCACTCCAGGTGAAATCAACTGAAGTGCAAAAAATCATCATTGTAAAAATCAATTTCACAATATTATCAGGCAACCTTCTGCTCGGATGCCCGGGGTATTAATTTTCCAGGTCCAGACCTGGAGTTAATCTCATTTTCACTATTTTTAACAGCTCCCAGATCCTGCCGGGCGCGCTGGATAACACAGGAATTGAGGCGTTCACCAAATATGATCATCCAGATTGTGAGTATGGAAATTTTGAAATCCAGATAAGGCGAAATATTTTTCAGATACCAAAGATCAAGAACTGCCTTGTCTTCCTTGGATACAGCCTGTCCCCCATTCACCTGTGCCCACCCGGTTAACCCCGGCCGTACCAATAGCCGGACACCTGAAGTATCAGGCTGATCTACAGGCAAAAGAGGACGCGGCCCGACGAATGACATTTCTCCTGTCAGAATATTATAAAGCTGCGGAATTTCATCCAGACGTGCCCGTCTTAAAAAGTTGCCAAGGCGTGATACTCTGTTTTTGTCTGGGATAATCTCACCATGTAAGTCAATGCTATTACACATGGTTCTGAATTTAAAAAGCCGGAATGGTTTCCCACCTCTCCCCAGTCTCTGTTGCCAGAAAGTAATGGGGTATCCTTTATCAATCAGGACAAGTAATCCAACCAGAGCAATAAGAGGGCTCAGTAATAACAGCAGAGAAAGGCTCAGGAATATATCTCCGGTTCTCTTCAGAAGGGGATAATAGCTGTTGGGAGCAAAATATGTTCGCGACAGTATCTGGGCTGTTTCGTTACATTCAGCATGTAATCCATCCAGATGTCCAATTGCAGAGCTGTTTCCACCCGATGAACCACCATAAGTTTCATCGAGGTATTCAAATTTCAGCTCACCACCTGTTTCATAATATGATAATACACTGCGAGTTTCAGCGGATAGTTTTTCAAACGGGACAGTAACTATGACCCGGTTTATTGCCACTCCGTGTATACGGTATCTGGTCAGAATCCGGGCCAGTTCTACCGGGTGTCCAATGACCTGACAGGATTGAATATGCCTTCCTTTCAAGGGGCGTATCTCATCCAGTATCCCTACAACATTAATCTTGTCCCAGGCTATTTTCCGAACCCAGTGCAGATAAATACCTGCGACATCGGACAGGCCGATAATCAGTACATTTTCCCGATCGAACAGCATTCCACTGGTATTTGTGAATCTTGCTCCGTAAAGAGATCTGACAACAAATCTTACTGCGACCATCATTGTAATGATCACGGCCCACTGGATTATTGGTACAGATAGGGCTATGCCGTGCTGAAGCCCTGATAGAAAAATAATGCAAACAGTAATTCCAACTGAAACGGTCACGGCTTTCAGGATCAGAACATAATCCGGCATCCCCGCATATTTCCATACGCTGCGATGTACATTTGCCAGAACAAATACAATACAGGAGACAGCTATGCAGATACCCGCATAAGGCATCAGACTGTAAAATTTGCTCCATATAAGCAGAAAATTATCTCTTATCAGAATCGACAGGAACGGCGATACAGATACAATGAAGAGATCAAACAGCAGCAGCAACCATTTCCTCAATTTCATCTCCATATCGCCATTTGCAACTGGTCTATACTATTACGAATCCTGAGTATTGATAAACACAATATTGACATAATACTGTATATGCACAAGATATATTAAATCTAGTTCAACATTACTTCGTAAAGCAGTGCGTTTTTACTCTTCCAGCCAAGCTTTCGAAGACTCGCTCTGAACTTTAAAACTTCCTCATACCCACCATCATTTATGTGACGGTAAATCAGCTTTTTGCCACTTCGTGTTGTTTTAAGAAAAATTGCTGCAAGGTATTTCCGATATGGCTGTTCTGCCCACAGAAGCCTGATATCCTGTTCTGCAAAACGCTGATTATCCAGATCAAGCTGATTCCAGTTTTTTAATGCAAATGCGAGGCGTCGCGATGCGATCCAGCCCTCTCTTGGGCCTGTCATATAAGACATTTTGAGATAATCAAATATACGGTGGTCATGTGGTGCAAGCCGGACACGGGTTTCGCTCAGGAGATACCACAGATTGGAACTGGCAGGAGAATGAGTAAGCGCAGTTACAATCTGATCATCTATGCTGGCGAGCAGCCTTCTTGCTTTTCGAGAGTGCCCTTCACCTATTGTGACATAGTGCTCATAAATACCCAGCGTAAGAGAAATACGCCCCTCTGCATATTTCCGGTTCTGTGGCATCCACAGAGTTGCACTATTCATCTCCGTTGCGGCCTGCCGCAATTTGTCTGGTGATGTTGAATATTTAACCGGTTCAAGTCCGTTTAATGTATAGCGGCTTTGTCCTGCTGCTACTTCTGCAAAGAACAGTGGAAGAGACAGGAAAATTAGAAATATGCCAACACTAAAAATGGCTCCTAATGTAATAATTCCTGTACGAGCGTATCTGGCCTCTACTAAAATACTCTCACGCGCCTTCATTTACTTACTCCATAATAACCGCTATCCTGGTAATATCCGCCATAACTCATGACGCCATACCCCCGCATCCGTTTCATCTCGACCTTGTTTAATACAATCCCCGCAACTTTTTTCCTCTCCGGGTCCAGTGTATTCAGAATAGTCCGCACAGCTTCTTTCGGCGTTTTATCCCATTCCACGACCAGAACCAGACTGTCGACAATTTCCATGAGAACTTTTGCATCGATCACAGGCATAACCGGAGATGTATCAAGTACAATCAGATCGTATTCGTGCCTCAACTCCTGAAGGAGGGACTTCATACTCTCTGATCCCAGAATTTCTGCTGTGTTGTAGGGAATATTCTTGCTGGGAAGAATATCCAGACCTGTATGATCCGTTATTATGGCATTGTCCTTGACGACCCGCTGGCTCAACAGGTCCATCAACCCGCAATTCCTTTCCGGGCAAAGCCTCGCACTCAGGGAAGGGTTTCTCAGATCTGCATCTATCAGAAGAGTATTGACACCAACATTCGCTGCATGCTGCGCGAAGTTTGCACAAATTGATGTTTTACCCTCATTTGGCAAAACCGAGGTGAACAGAACTACTTTTGGTGGATGATCAACATTGGAAAGCTCAAGACTAACTTTTAAAGTCCTCATGGCTTCTGCAAAAGGCGTGAGGGGGTTCATCACCACATACCTATCCATGGGAATATCCTGCCCATCATGATAGAAATCTGCTTTAGACAGTTTTGGAATGGAAACCAGGTTGGCCGCATTCAGCGTGTCTTCCACTTCCTGAGGTGTCTTGAAACTATTGTCACTCATCTCAAGAGCCAGTGCCAGACCGACTCCGAGCGCCAGAAAACCAACAAAAGAAATCATCAATGCCCGACGCTTGTTTGGTGCACTGGGTGCAGAAGGTGGCATAGCTTTTTCAATGACACGGGTATCAGCGGTTCTTGATTTTTCCTGTTGTGCCTTCTGTTTATAGCGCTCAAGAAAAGATTTATAGACAACCCGGTCAGCTTCCGCTTCACGAAGAAGCTCCCGAAGTTTTATCTGTGCCCCACGTTCTGTCTGTGTCCGGTTCTGAAGATTGTGCAGACTTTTCTGAATTGCAATGACTTTGCCTTTAGCAGCCTCATAATTGGCTTTAATATTGTCAACAGCCTTTGCAGCCTCCCGCTCTATCTGCCGTTCAAGGTCTCGCCGCTCGTTTCGCTTTCCGATAACCTTGGGGTGCCGGGGGGTAAATTTAGTTATCAGTTCAGCTTCTTCCTGCGCGAGCCGCGCCCTTTCCACTCGAAGTTTTTTGATCTCATCAGATGTAGCAACTGACCCGACAGAACTTAAACGCCCTTTGGCTTTCAGGACTTCAGAAACCTGCTGATACTGGGTATATTTATCGCTCATCTCAACTCTGGCGATAATAAGCTTTTCATTCAGCCCATCCATTTCAGCTTCATAAGGCATCTTACCTTTCGCGCTGATAAGATTATGCTGTGCCCGGTATAACTCGACAGCCCTTTCTGACAACTGAACTTTTTTCTGCAATTCTTCTAGTCTGTCCCGTAGCCACAACTTCACCCGGCGATTAAATTCAAATTTTCCCTGAAGCTGACTGACGAGATATGACTCAGCAATCTGATTTGCGATGGCGGCAGATTTTCCTGGATTTGTGGATGTAAAGCTGATGGCAATGACATAGGTCTTGCCGATGCGGCGGGTTTTGACTTTTTTTGAAAAAACACCTGAAATATGATGAAGTACCGCATCGTCAGGCAACGGGTCTTTACTATCCGTCGAGCTATCCCTCTGCGCTCCACCCAGAATGTAACCCAGCAAAAGCGAAACTGGTGAAAAGCCTTTGCTTTCATTGCTGTTGAATTCAGGGTCTTTGTATAGCTTTAATGTCTCGATGACATGCCTTGATACAGAGGCTGACTTTATTATTCTTACCTGGCTGGCAATGGCAGCAGTATCCATTCCAAGGCCAGAGAGAACCTCCTGCTCGCCAGACATATTTTTGCTGCGTGGATCAATAATGATTTCTGTCGTTGCAGTGTATAGTGGTGTCTGCATAAAGACATAAAATAAAACAAGCGTACAGCCGGTCAGCACAACACCTGATATCACTTTCCAGCGACGTAATAACAGCTGGTACAGCTCCATTGGCCCGAAGACGGACGCCGCTTTCCCAGCCGGATTATATTGAGTTACAATAGCCAAGATAATTCAGAACGCCCCCTCTGCACTTACTTAAAACTGAACCTTCAAAGCTCCACCGAATATATTCTTTTCGTAATCAAATGTGGCTGTATTGGAATCCCTGTTCTGGTGCGTATAATATAGTTTTGTCCGCATCCGGCGATTTACCAGATAATCAACACTGATACCTGCTGTAACAGTTTCATCTTCACGGCTTACACCCTGATAATCTTCCAGCATGTAGCCGCCTTTGACAGACCCAATAACATTACGCAGAATCTCGTAATCAATCTGTGCATTAACCAGAGTATCAAGACGTCCGGACGCATTTGTTACAGTTGTTTCCGACACCACACGTGAAGCATCAAAATTTACCGTCATGAGCTGTGTTGGATTCCAGACCAGCGCTGATTTCAATGCCAGGCTTTCTACATCTGAAAATGCGCTGTTATCATAATCCTGATGCAGGTAACCTATTGAAAACTCTGTGGCGATTACCCGGGTTGCCTCGAACTCAACCCCGGCTCTGGCTTCAACGCCGTTTGAATCTCTATCGGGAGTGCCACCGCCGCCTTTGAAATCACGGCTATTTACTTCAACGGTTCCAAACAGATTATAACCGGGTGAAAAATTATAGGACTTGCGCAAACCACCTTTATAGATATAGCCGTCTCTGGAATCCTGATCCAGTGATCCACCAGCTACTGCTGCGACATCATCATAATCAAAATGCTCGACTGAACCACTAACCTGGATTGTTGAACGGCCAATCGTCTTTTCCAGATAGGATGCAGCTTTAACTGCTACATATTCTGTAGGCTCAGCAGCCTGGTTTGATGATAAGGCACTGCCCGCTCCTCTATTTTCGTGTCCATTAACAACAGAGAACATTCCATAGAGTGCTGTGTCGTGATAAATATCATACCGGCCCTTGACCGAACCAGCGACATTCGTGTGATCTTCTGATTGCTGATCTGAATGCCTGTAATCCTCGACATCCAATTCAAAGCCCAGAAAGTGCCTGCCCCAATCAGATTCAGCCTTTACCCCGGCAGAAGATTTCCAGACCAGATCATCCTGAGCACCTGTATCTGAAGCAAAAATATTGTCATCAAAAAGCAATTCTGCTGAAGCGTATGGATAGAAAATAAAACCATGTCCGCGCGCACCGATCGGGTCATAATCCCTTCTTGGACGCCGCCTGATAGATGCTTCCTTTACTGTCCGCCCGAACTCCTCCTCAAAGCCTTTGCCCCGCTGTGTATTTCTCTGATAATTTGAATCTTCATAACGAGTTTTTTTGTTATAATTCTGGGCTGATACATCATGGGCGGTGAGTACTGTCAAAGGAAGAGACAGAACCAACCCCGCTAATATCATTCTTGCTATGAAGTAATTTCGTATCACTGATCCGGATCCATCTATTCAGTTAGTCTTTATTATAAAAACAGGACAGGATGCATTGTCCTGTTATTCCTGTTTTTATTATTGTTCAATCAAAACATTTCAGTTACCGGGTGCATTACCTGGCTAGTTACTCGGGGCTAGTTACTGGGGCTAACTCCGCCACCACCACCGCCACTTGAGCTTGGAAAGCCGCCACCAGTCCCACCACCGGTTCCGCCTCCACCAGCACCGCCGCCGCCAGTCGCGCCTGGTGCATCACCGCCACCACCGCCTGGCCCCTGCTGATCATTACCATCGCCATCAGCAGCAGCAACCTGATCTCCGGTTCCTGATAAAAACGCAGTCTGCAGGTTCTTGTTACCTGATTGTGCAATCAGGGCTGTTATCTGAGAGGCAGCCTGAGGGTCATTTTCATTAATCTGAACGACTGCTTTCGCCAGAGCCTTACCAATACTGCCTGAATGACATGCGCTGACTTTTGGGGCATCAGGGGTATTTCCCTGACTATTGAGTGTTCCCATAACCTGACCGGCACTTTGTGGTGATGCAACGACCAGTGCCTGTACAGCAGCTTCAAACTGCGCTCCGCAATTAGGGTAAGCTGCCAGAAGCTGCTTCATAATAGAGGATATATCTGCGATATCCTGCTGTCCGTTATCAGGACCATTGCCCTGCCCCTGTTGTTCAGCCTGACTCTGCTGAGCTCCAATCTGCTCCTCAATAGGGTTCTGGTCATTATCTCCGGAAGTATTCTGATTCTGAATTACCTGCTCCTGATTTGTGCCCTGACCATGTGCAGGCTTCAAGCCGGACACAGCTCCGGCCATCAATGCCCCAGCTGCCAATATTCCCAGACAAGAACCGGAAATCTGATTGAAAGTGAAATACCGACGAAGCATAACTTCTCCCTCAAAGTAAGAATATGTCAGAAAAATGACCTAAATCCAATGTGATTAAATACACCAATAGAAATATTTCGCAAGTAATTTTATTGCTTACTTATACAATACATATTTGCCTGAAATATAATCGAATTCTTACAATATACTAGGCAATTATACTTACAAAATATCAGAAGAACCTTTCGGGGATACGTATGTTATCACCAGGCTGAATAAGAACTGGCTGCGTAAGCGAGTACTTGCGTTCCTGAGACTCATTAGCACGCTGAATAAAGACATGCCCTTTAACTGCCCGATATGTATAACCACCTGCAATTGCAACTGCTCTGCGGACATCAAGCCCGTTGCTGTAGTTATATTGCCCCCCCTGCTTTACTTCTCCCTGAATATAGAAGGGCCTGTAATTCAGAACAGAGACGCGCACCTGGGGGTTTCGAACATATTTTTTAAGAGCCTGTGTCACCTCTCCGGAAAATTCATTAACAGTAAGACCTGCCGCTTTAATATTGCCAACGAAGGGCATGGAAACACTTCCGTTACCATTGATATCAAATTCACCGGAATGATCTTTAACGCCCTCAACGGTGACCTGTAACTTGTCACCTGTTCCCAGACGGTAGGCTTTATCCTTGACAACTGCAGCTACCTGTTTGACAGGCTGAACCGACCCTGTATCCGAAACCCCGGAGACAGTCAGACCCGAACCGCCCGAGCAGCCATGCAGCATCAGAGATAACAGCGAAATAAATATAATAATGAAAACTCTGAAGTACCTGATCATGATATTCATTGAAGCGACCCCAAATATTTCCGAAACTTTATTCAATATTACAGAAATATATACATCAATAAAAATATCATATTAAGTACAACAGGTGTTATTACTCAAGAATATGCCATCTTATAAACACTTTTTACTATCGCCTTCGAGAACCAGACAAGTAAGTTTATTCGAAAGATATGCTCCAGTATCGATATTAATCCTGTTTTTCCAAATCTCTGGCTGGTTTACCGGAGTGTGACCATGAACAATAACCTTGCCGTAGTCAGCATTGCTCTCAAGAAACTCTTCTCTGATCCAGATCAAATCTTCTTCCCGCTGCTTTTCAAGGCTGACACCAGGCTTTACCCCTGCATGGCAAAAAAAGTAATCTCCAAGAGATACGCTTTTTTGCAAAGAATGATAGAAATCAAAATGTTCTCTGGGTAGTAAATCAAGAAATTGCTGACGGATAGTTTCGAACCCGCCACTTTCCTTCATTCCTGCCAGTCTGACACCATAGGAGTGCAATGTTTCAAGCCCACCAAAGTTCTGCCAGGACGACAGAATACCCGGATCACAAAGGAATTTCAGCAGGGTTGCTTCGTGGTTTCCCTTTAGATAAATACTCTCTGTTTCCTGTTGCCTGTCCTGAAGAAAGAAGTCGATAACCTGCCGGGACTGCTCTCCACGATCAATATAGTCCCCAAGAAATACTTTTATTATTTTTGAAATATTTTCGCTGTTATAAATATCATTGTTAATTTTTTCCTGCATTTCCTTAAGCAGATCACACCTGCCATGAATATCTCCAATGACATATATACGGGTATCTGCCGGTGTACTTACCTGGCTTGACCTGAAAAGACGATGCGCTAAGTCAATAAGTCCCAAAACTTTTTCTACACCCTGATAAAATTACAAAATATACCTGAAACATAGAAATGAAACGATTCAAATAAGAAACACAAATATATAATTAATATATACACAGCAATTTAATTAAAACATTAATATACATTGAAATTATTTTGCCTCGCGCAATATATCACAAAAAAATACTTATTATATATCATTCTTACCAAGAGCATATACAGGGAAATCACATATAACGATAAACGACGGACTCTAACCGCCGTAGGAAAATTCGTGAGACTGGCTAAATGCCTTTCCAGTATTTAGCCGCTTAGGATGATGTGCATTTCCCTGTGAGTGAAAGGGAGAATGACTATCATGCCGCATAATATTATACGGTTTATGGCAACCGCTGCCTTGGTTATATTCGCGCTACCTGCAATTGCCGGTTCCGAAATTTCTCGAAGCAGCACAATGAAAGGTGGTGCATCGACATTTCCTCCATTGGGACACCGTGAATTATGTAACAGACATGCATTTCAATGCAGATCTGTTGCAGGCCGAACTTCTACAAGAAAAGGTGCGGTCGTACTGACAGGGGCCAGATGGCAGCAATTGAAACAGGTTAACCGCCGTATCAATCGCCAGATCATCGCGCGTTCTGACAGACGAACTTACAACAAGCTGGATTTCTGGTCATTGTCTGGCCGTTATGGTGACTGTGAAGACTATGCTTTGCGTAAACGTCAGGCTTTACTTAGACAGGGGTGGCCCTCAAGTGCTTTGCTACTAACCACTGCACGTGATCATCGCAGAAGACCACATGCGGTATTGGTAGTGAAAACTCACAGGGGCGATTATGTTCTTGATAACCTGAACTCTTCTGTCAAACCCTGGCGCAGTGTGCCTTATCAATGGCTGAAACAACAATCACAGGGAAACCCTGGCAGATGGGTTTCTTTATCCGGTTACAAAAAATACAGTTCTGAAAAAATGGCCGGCAGCAGGTTTGCTTCAAAAGCTGAAGCGCGTAAATACCTGCAGCTTGTACTTCGCAAAATCAAGACGAAAAAGCAAAATCGTCAATATGCGTGGTAACAACATAATATGTCACAGACCTTACAGGCTCCTGCTGCTCCAGGACTGTGACACCCCCAACCCCAGTAAGGTTACATATGTAATCGTAATACCGGATATCTGGAGGGGGAAATCGATGAGTGAATGTAGCAGGACTATTACAGAAACAGAAAAGCCGGTCTGTGAAAAAGACTGGCTTTTTTTTCTCAAGAGTGCCCCCTGCAGACATCTGTATACACACCAGCCAACTGTAAGAAAAAGCAGAACAGCAACCGGCACTCCAAGCTCCATCAGATTTTCCAGGTAAGTATTGTGAGCCTGGTTCCACCGACCATATGCAGACAATATACTGTCCCTGTACAAAGGAAAGATATCTGCGAAGGTTCCAAAGCCGCTGCCGAACCAGGGAGCGTCTCCTATTGCCTGTATGGCCTTACCGAAAACTCCAACCCGCTCATAGTCAATCGCATTTTCGGATGAGAGTCTGGATAGCAGTCTACTTCCGCCAGATTTCTGAAACAAATAATACAAGCCTGAGCAGGCAATAATCATAACGCAGAAACCTACGCTGAAATTAATAAAAGATGATGGGGTCTCGCTCCTGTCAGATTTAAAGTATCTGGACCAGCTGGCACATCTCAATACCATCAAGGTAAACATACCTGCAAACGCACAGAGGAAACCTGCCCGGGATCTGGATAGCAGTAAAACTCCAACCAATATAAGAAGCCCGCATAAATACAGGCCTTTGCGAATAAAAAACTCGCCAATGATGATTTCCGTATAATATTTGAGACGAACGCCACGCAAACGTACAATCAGGCCTTCAACGGACCGCAATACAAACAGCAGCCAGATAACACAGCCGATCCCGATATAGGATGCGAAGTGGTTACGGTTGACAAAAGTTCCTGTTACTTCCTCTTTACCAACCCATTTATCAAACCCGAGAATAGTCTGAGAGCCAGAAGACCAGAGAGTGATTGCATATAAGGCATTAGCAAGGACGGCTATGGCAATAATTTTTAACAGGAAATCTGCCTGATTGTAATCTCTGCCAAACTGCAGGGCCAGCCAGAATACACCTCCGTAGGTAAGCAAGCGCAACAAACCGATTAAAGTTGCCGAGGGGTTAACGGATATAGTGGCGGGCACTGCCTTACCTAATGCTGTAGCAGTTTCACTCCAGAGTGGGTGGCTTAGCATCCCAGGCAGGTAACTGCTGCTCTGTAGAAACACCGCCAGGCAAACCAGCATGTAGGCAATCAAGGGCAGCGACACAGTCCTTACAGGTACAGGCAGGGTTCCTCCGGCCAGTCTTGCATCAACAGCAAACCACATAAGCATAAAGGCAGTAATTACGCCATTAAGTCCCCAGGCGAGGGCAATATTGCCGCCTAGCGGAACCGCCGCAAGCGCAACAAATATCCCGAAAATCAGGACAATCAATTTCGTTGGCAGCAATCTGGAGAGCATAATCCCACCCAAACATATTCAGAAACACAAAAGGAAATACTTTGTATTACATGAAAAAGATGGATTATGAACAAGGTTATCCGGATTTAAACAAGTAGTTCACAAATATTATTGTGTTTTATGTGCGGGAAGCGGGGTTTGTAACCCCGCTTACACTGTTGATGCCAGCACATATCAAAAGCACGGTGAGAAAAACTTGTTCTCGCCAGTCTCACAATACTTGCGGAAAGCAGCCTGTGCTTCAGGGTCTTTAAAGTCCTTGAGCCCCTTAGCCGCTTCTTTTCTTACAAGTGGGCTGGGATCATCAAGCGCTGCTATGATTTCCGGCAAGGCTTTGCTGTAGCTTACTTTTCCAAACGCGAATGCAGCGAAGCCTCTGCTTTTATCATGGTCGCCTTTAATAACTTTCATAAAGTATTCTATGCCTGCAGGATGATTTAATTTCAAAAGGGAATAAGCGGCAGCTTCCCTTGTACTCCATTTCCTTTCACTTAGCATAGATTTAAGTTTGGCAACGCCTTTGTCATTGCCAAGGCGCGCAAGTGAATAGGCGGCTTCTCGTTGTACTGACTTATCACTGTTTAAATCCATCGTTGAAAGAAGAATAGCGACTGCTCGTGTATCACCGCCAGTATTTGCCATAGCCTCGGCAGCATACATTCTTACTAGATTATTGCCGTCAAATAAAGCATCGCGAAGAAGTGGTATAATTCTGCTACCACCAATTTTTCCCAAAGCCCGAACAACATCTCTACGTGTTAATTCATTTTTCGATCCCAAAGCTGATTTCAAAATTGCAAAACCTCTACCACTGCCCAACATAGCCGTAGCAATAGCAGCTTCCTGCCTCACCTCAGAGTTTTGATCCTTTAGCCTGGCTTCAAGATGAGGAAGCGCCGATTTATCATCAAGCTCTCCCAAAGAGTCGGCAGCATTTCTTCTCACAGTTGGGTTTGGATCATCCAGAGCATTTATAAGTGCCTGCAAGGAACGTTTGTCTTTTAACTGCCCTAATGCAAAAGCTGCACTTTCACGTGATCAACCCCCAATTTCTAC